>JANTGB010000143.1 GCA_024763115.1 Desulfobulbaceae bacterium
CCTTTCATTATCCGCCAGCTTGTCCCGGCTTTTGCCTTATATGTAGTAGTGTCCGAATCAACCAGGAATGAGCAGTTATCACGATCCACATCCTCAAATTCAAGACCGCCGCGCAGGGTAACATCTTGATTAAGCCGGTAGCGCAGATCAGCCTTCAAGGTCATAATATCCCTATCTTCATCCGATTTTCTATTAAAAGTATAATATTCCGCGTCTAATGCTCTGGCCAAGGCATCCGTATCTGATAATGTAACGGTAATATCGTCCGCGTCAATGGTCTGATAGCGGGCGCTGACGTTCATCATCAAATCTTTGGAAAAACGGTTATGCCAGGAAAACATACCGGCATTATAGTCGGTTTCCAGGCTGTCCCTACCATATGTAACACCTGATGTCAGGGGGGCAGCGTCATTATTCTCCATATTGGCATAGACATAACCGGCATAAAAATTCTGGTCAGCGTCAACATCATACTTGGCTTTAATGCTGTGTACCTGCTTGCGGGTTTCAGGAGCCTGGGAAACCGTAAGGTCAGCATCGTTATAATTCAACCTGTTTCCCAATCCTGTAGCACTCCCTCCATTAAGAGGGTTAAAAGCTGCATCATAGTGATGGGTAACAGTATTGCTATCATTTATAAACTTGCGATAGAGATATGAGTACTCCAGAGAAAGTTTACCCATATTGTATTGAATAAAGGGTTTCAAATCCCTGGTAGTCTCATCAATGTCCTTGTCATGGGCAACAATATGGCAGGAAGCACACTTGGACATGGCCATGACCTGCTGATTGCCCTCGCGCCGCTCGGAACGTTGATGGACGCCGATTGTCAGCCCGGGAACAGTGGGCAATTTAATCTTGCCGGTGATCTCATACTCCCGCCGGGAAATACCGAATTCATGTTCAGGAACAAGTTTGTTTGTTGAATAATTACCGTTGGCATCCAGTGATGAGTCAACACCATATCCAGGGGCATATTCATAAGTATGCCACAATGTAGCGCCCTGAACAGCTGCTGCTGACTGGGCGTTCATGTTAAGTAATTCATCCTGACCCAAACGGTGCCAGAATTCCTGGTACTTACCATGCATCTGCAGAATACGGCCTAAATCCAAATGGCCCTTGTATTCCTGCTCGTCCGGGCCCAGGTACATGCCTTCTGCTCCGACAACGGTCTTTCCGCTGTGGATATGCAGGGAGCCGCCGACAACTTCACGGGTATCACGGTCACTCATGCTGCTATATTCAGATGCCAAAGTTTTATTATCATCATCATCGTTAAAGCTGGCGCCAACGGTCACGGAACCGGTTACGCTTCCTTCATCACCATGGCCATGCTCTTCCGCCATTGTCTGACCCGCAGCAAGGGAGACAGTCAGGGCAAGAGACAGGGCTAATGCGTATTGTTTCTTCATTATGTCTTTCCTCCTTGTTAACGGGTTAAGCCTTTGCCTTCAAGCCTATTAACCTGGCTGGGCAGATCAGTACCATGCACCTGCTGATGACAGGTGGTGCATTTGGTCAGAAAACCTTCGGCCCAGTCATGAGCTCCATCACCTATAATATTCAAATCACCGCCGGCACTACCATGATTAGTACCATTGCCGGTAGTCGGATCAAAATCAACAGCAGTTGATCTTGCCATGGGATTATCGCTCAAACCGGTCCGCATGGCATGAAAATGGCCCTCATGACATTGCAGACAGAGGAAAGGTTCGTTCTGAATCAACAGATTATTGGCAACAGAACCATGGGGATCATGGCATTCCAGGCAGGACTCGGCCACCGGGGCATGCTCATAAACATAGGGGCCCTGGTAACGGGCATGGCATTCCAGGCAGAGATCATTAACCCGCTCCTCGGTTTTCAGCATGCCGGCAGCGCCGGTGGCATTACCATGAGGAGAATGACAGCTGTCACAGGTCATAAGGCCTTCTTTAAGTGGATGATGAGATATTGAATACATCCGGGCCTTCTGGTTGCTGTGACAGGAAACACAGAGATCAATTGATTTTTCTTTAAGCAGATGATGTTCGCTGTTTTCATGAATATCATGACAGTCGGTGCAGGTAACATCGTTAAAGGCATGCTCGGAGCTTGCCCAGTGCATCTGCTCGCCGCTCTGGTGACAGGTGGTGCAGACCCCGGCTACCTCGTCCGAGCCCAATCCGTCTTCGCCGAAACGCAGAATCATTTCCGTGTCGCCTTCACCGTCCACATGAGCGGAACCGGGGCCATGGCAGGATTCACAGCCATGCTGATAGCCATAGGCCTCAAATGAGGCAATCCGCATATGGACGTTATGTTCGTCATTGGCAAGATCCTCATGGCACTCGAGGCAGGTATCGTTGCCCACATACTGCGCTCCCGGAGCAACCTCCGGAACCTTGATGTCGGCAACGCGCTGCTCCATCATCTGCGTACAGCCAATCAGTAAACCCAAACTGACTGCCGCGATAGATAATTTTTTCAACATATTTTTACTCCTCTCCTTCTCCTTGATCTAAAGGTAGAAATAAGTTGTCCTTAGCCGGAGCCGATCTTCATAAGACTCCGGGAATTTTTTTTAATCGACCTTGCAGTAATTTTTTTTTCACCTCCTTTTCCGTCCTTCATGGAAATTTTGTTTTACGAATAAAAAAAGGCCGTTTTTTCAAAAAGAAAAAAGGCCTTATTTAACCACACACAAAATATGTTTATCAGCGTATTCCGCTGACGGTTCACTATAGCTCAGCCCCCTGACCGGGGTCTGAATGAATACTCAGAATGAAGTAAGTAGTTCTCTAATATTATGAATCATCTATACACACATTTAAATAAGATGGACAGAAACAAACAAAAAACTGATAACAATCAATTATATTTAATATTATTAATATGTCAAGAATATTACTGAGCAATTTAACGATTTTAGAGAAAAAATTCTATCTCCCGCCATTTTTTCATCAATTTTTTTTCAGACACGGAAAAAGCGGTTTTAAGTTCCGGGGCAAAGACTGAAATGCGAAACTCAGCCACCATTTCCGCAAATTCAGCCACCATTTGTTTTTGTTCACTGCTCATGCCGGCCATTTCCCCTGCCCTGCTGCGGGCCAGCTCAATAAATGGCCTGATTCCGGCCTCCTTGGCCCTGTCTCCGGCCGGATTAACCAGCCGTCTTTCCAGACGAATCCGCCCGGCCTCCAGATAGACAGGCAGACGCAAAAGCTGAGGCCGGGTAATTTTTTTTAAAAAATCAGGCGGCACAATATCAGCGGCCTGTTCTCTGAAACCGGCCAGATCGGCAAGAGAAATAATCAGCCTTTTCCCGCTTCTGACCTTATCTTCAATATTACTTATATAATCAAGGAGTTGCCGTCTTTTTTCTAAAACAGCCCTTATTTCGTTAAATATGATTACGGCTTCAGAATACAAATTTTCCCGCAGCCGGGTGATTTTTTCGTTAAACTGCTGCTGAGGTGGAATAATGCCATTACGGCAGGAAAAAATTTCCAGAAGGATAAAACTGTAAATATCCTGATTAATTTCCTCATGGCCGGCAATTCCCTCATAAAGCGGCCACTGGCTGCGGGGAATGATTAAATCCTTTTTCAGCTGCTTGAGCTGCCCGGTAAAATGGCCGGCATAAAGGGCGATTATCCCCTGACTGCCCTGTTCCCGACGCTGATCAGGGTCGGCAAATATCCTGATTGCCACCTTGTCGTCATCTTCCTTTACCAGGCCGGGATAACCATAACCGCACACTTCTCCATTTTTGCCGATGCAGGTAATTGTTTCCTCAAGGCCGTTAAAATCCCAGCCCCCTAGACCGCCCCTTTCCCATTTTTGCCGAAGGGAACCAAGCCCCCGGCTTTCACGGCCGGATTTCGCCTGTGCCGCCAGTTCGGCAAAATTTCGGGTAAGGGCCAGGGTCTTTTCCCCGTCTGTCAGCTTAAACCGCATCCGCAGATGGACGGGAATTTCAACAGGCCACTGCCTGGGATCAATCCGTAAACGGTAGGAGTCATAAACAGCAGACTCTAACGCCCGATAAAGCGACCCCTGATATGGGACAAGATCAGCTCGCAGTTCTCCGGCAGTGCGGGGAAGAGGAATAAGCTGACGCCTGATACTTTTGGGTAGCCCCTTCAGCAAAAAAATTATTTTTTCCTCGAGCAGGCCGGGCACCAGCCATTCAAAAAATTCGGATCTGACATGGGCAAGAAGATCAACCGGGATTATAACGGTTACCCCGTCATCCTCACTGCCCGGCGAAAAATTATATTGCAGCTTAAAGGTTACGTCCCGGCAGGTAATGGTCCGGGGGAAATCCGCCAGCTGTTCAGAGCCGGGAGCACGGTTAAGCAGATCATCCTCGCTCATGAACAAAAATTTATCATCTTTACCCGAAAAACTTATAAATGAATTTCTGTCCCAGACCTCAGGAGGCAGCCGCTGGTCATAAAATTCATATAGAGTATAATCATCAACCATAATATCCCGGCGCCGCAGCCGGTCTTCCATGCCTTCCAGGGACTTGATCAGTTTAAGATTATGTTTGAGGAAGCCGGGCGGACGACCGCCGTATTCGCCCTCGACCAAGGCAGACTGAATAAAAATTTCCCTGGCCTCGGGGCGGTTTATCCGCCCATAATTGACCCGGCGATTACTGACGATAATAAGGCCGAAGAGGGTAACCTTTTCCAGGGCCACTACCCTGCCCTCTTTTTTCTGCCAGTGCGGAGAGGAATAACTTGAGCGGCAGAGCTTCCCGGCCAGGGGCTCCAGCCACTCGACCTTGATCGGGGCCAGGCAGCGGGCATAGAGTTTTCCCGTTTCCACCAGTTCCGCCGCCATAATCCACCGGCTTCCCCGATTAAAAAGAGTTGAGCCGGGGAAAATAGTCATTTCCCGCTGCCCGGCGCCCTGGTAAAGGTTGCCCTTTTTCTTCCGGGCGATATGCCGAAGGTTGCCGGCGAGAACAGCCTGATGCACCGCGTCTGCCGGGGCCGAAGTTTTATTCAGGGAAAAAGCTTTGCCCTGTTTTTTCCCTGGGCCGCGTCTTATGCTGTTTTCCGCCAGGATAGAAATAATCTGCTCATGAATATCCCGCCATTCCCGCATCCGCTGGTAAGCCAGAAAATGATTTTTGCAGAATTTTCTCATTTTGCCCTGAGTCTTTACCTTGACCAGGGTACTGTGATAAAGCTGCCAGAGATTAATAAAGGTTAAAAAATCAGAGTCTTCCGCGACAAAACGCTCGTGGGCTGCATCGGCCTCCTTTTCCCGCTCAGCAGGCCGTACCCTGGGGTCTTGAATGGAGAGAGCAGCGGCTATAATGCAGACCTCGCGCAGGGCATTACGTTCTCCGGCTTCAATAATCATCCGGCTGATCCGGGGATCAAGGGGGAGGCGGGCCATTAGTTTCCCCCTGGGGGTTAATTTCCTTTTGCCGTTAAGGGCTCCCAGCTCAATAAGCAGTTTATAACCGTCGTTAACAGCCCGCCGTTTAGGCGGATCAACAAAGGGAAATCCGCCGGGATCGCCGAGCCGGAGATAGGCCATGCGGAGAATAACCTCGGCCAGGTTGGCCCGCAGGATTTCCGGCAGGGTAAAACGGGGTCGGTTCCGGTAATTTTCTTCGGAATAGAGGCGCACACAGATGCCGGGCCCCAGACGACCACAGCGTCCGGCCCGCTGGTCACAGCTTGAACGGGAAATCGGGCTCACCGGCAGCTTGGTGGTGCCGGCCCTGACATTATAGCTCAAAATCCGGGCCAGGCCGGTATCCACCACATAACGGATACCAGGCACTGTAACCGAGGTCTCAGCCACATTGGTGGCCACCACGATTTTATGGCCTTTTGTCTGGCGGAAAACCCTGGTCTGATCAGCAGCGGACAGGCGGCCGAACAGGGGCATGACATGGGGAATTCCGGCAAAACGGCTGCCAGACTTCTGCAAACGCAGTTTCTTGTTTAAAATTTCAATGGTTTCGCGGATATCCCGTTCTGTGGGCATAAAGACCAGGATGTCACCTGGACTTTCATTCCGCCTCAGCTCCATAACAGCCTCTACTGCCTGGTCAATATAGGAGGAATCATCGAGCAGAACCGGATCATCAGTAAAATAACGTGTTTCCACCGGATAAAGGCGGCCGGGAATTTCCACTATCGGGGCATGTTTGAAGGCAGCGGAAAATTTAACCGTGTCAATAGTGGCTGAGGT
>JANTGB010000144.1 GCA_024763115.1 Desulfobulbaceae bacterium
CCCGGCGCGTCCCAGTCCGAATTAAAGGCCCTGACACTCAACATAGCATCAAATGCGTCGGTGAAATGGTATGTTATCCGGGCGGCGCCGTTGAGTTTGTCCCAGTCGGAATTATCCTGGTAGCCGTCCGTGTGATAGTTCTGGAGGGAATAGACGTGATCCCATTTTTTGTCTTCGCTCGAAAATCCCCCCACGTAATTAAGTTCGCTGGTGTTATATGCCCCGTAATGCAACTTGACATGCTGATGATCCACCTTTTTTTTGGTGTAAAAATGCAGGACTCCGGCTGAGGCAAAATTTCCGTAAAGCGCCGAAACAGGGCCTTTGATCAATTCAACCCTTTCTATCTCCTCGGGATTAACGATATTGGTGTCGGCATACCCATCGCCTTCATTAAGGGGAATGCCGTCCAGATAAATGGCCGCATCCGAGCCATGCGAACAGCGGCTGAATCCCCGCATCTGAAATGCCGAGGCCGTGCCCCCCTGCTTGTACTGGTTGATGGAAACGCCCGGCGAAAGTCTTACAATGTCAAGCGGCGTTATAAACACCCTGTTCGTGATATCCTTATTCGTCAGGACAGTAGCGGAACTGGCCTCCAGGGTTTTATTGGTTAGATCACCGCGAACTACCACCTCGTCAAGTGTTATAATTCTTTCTTCCGCCGCCGCGTCATTTTTTGTTTCATCTGCCATGGTAACACCGGGAACAACCATGCTGGAAACAAGCGTAAGAAAGGTTGTGGCACAGCAACAGATTAATTTATATTTTTTTAACTTATGAATCCTCTTCATTTAGAAACTCCTCCCTGTAAAATTTATTTTTGAGTGAACCCTGAAACAAAATATTACTCAGGTGTTACGAGAGAGCCTTATCCGTACTGCTCATGGCCAGATTACCATCCCGGATCCCGCGCAGGGCAAGGAGCCGGTTTGCAAGTTGCTGTACCACCCCAGCCTTGCCGCAGACAACAATTACTATAATGCAGTTGTTATGATCCAAGTGGATATTGGTAGAGGAGACAATCTGATGATGAAAATCACGCTGAGTTCTGGTCACCTTTTCCTGAAGTTTAGGGTGATGGTTACTAAAGGTCAGGCTGATGACACCCATCATCTGTTTGTCCATCTGCCAATCTTTCTTAAGCAAAGCCTTGCGGATCAGATCCCGGATAGCCTCGGAACGATTGTGATATTGGTGAATCTTGATGTACCGATCGAACTTGTCAAGCAGATTGTTTTCAAGGGATATGGAAAATCGTTTGAGCATATTCTTGTTGGTTATTGCGAGGCGTTAGATGCCCCATCCATTTAAATATTGTGTAACTGCTCACAGGGCACCGCATATTCGGAGTCGAAGTTTATGCCCTGTTTTTAAGGATGCTTACCTCCGCGATCAGTCCGGCTTACGTATGGCTAATACGCTGGGCCGACCTTATCACGAAAATCTCCGGCACCCTGTAACCAGTTACAAATATTGAGGTTTGCACTCATTAGGCGCTTACCCCATGATTAGTTACTAAATATTAACAGTGCACCAGATAGAGTTATTCGGTAACACTTTTTTTTAATTCGTGTTACCTGAGCATCTTTTTAATTTTCTGTCAAGAAAAAAATGTAACTGTTCAGATGCACTTCATCCGGACTCGAAGTTTATGCCCTGTTTTTAAGGGTACTTACCTGCGCGCGAGAAGTCTGTCTTGCATGGCATTGGTTATGCTGCGCCGGCCTTACCGCGCACAGCTAAAGCACACGGAGTCTCACTTAGGGCTCACTTAAAAATAAATTTGTAGCGATAAGGTGTATGTAATATGGACATTTAGAGAAGTGATATGATTGAATGCAACCGCCGGCGTAGCAGAGCTACGCCCCCGGATTGTATAATTGCAGATCACCTTTCTAAATGTTAGGATTGCGCCTTAGAATGCGAAGTTATTTTTGTGTGAGCCCTAAGTTCGCTTACCTCTGAACAGCTACAGGTTGAAGGTGTATTAGTTTTCCGCAGTCACCTGAATAGTTGCCGTTTTTTAATATATTGCTGTAAGACTACTAAGTTTCTGAAAAAATTTACCAGCGCAATGAACAACAGGTATTTTTTTCTGGCAAATATTTTTTCAACAAAGTAAAGTAATCGGAATTATCAGTGGCTATCCGGTAATATCACTTATTCTTACCATTGGAAGATTTAAGTTCTTTCTACAAATTCTTCTAATTTTTGGTTGGCGGGCCGGTAATGACGGACATATAGTGGCAATACAACTATAAGTTTATAAAATTAAAATTCTTAACTGCTCACAGGGTGTCGCATATTCAGAGACCGAGTTTATGCTCCTGTTTTTAAGGGTGCTTACCTCCGCGATCAGCCTGTCTTACAGAGCGTCGGTATGCCGTGCGCCGGCCTGATTACGAAAAATATACCGGGAGTCTCCCTCTGGTCGCTTACCTGCACCTTGCAGGTAAGCATCGACTCCGAGCAGTTACAGCTACTGAGGGTAGCATTAGTCAGGTGTTTGCCCCGTAAATAGTTACTGAAGTTTAATATATAATTGCGGAGAAATTCCGCAATTGTGAACCTTATTTCATAATTGCGGAAAATTGGATCCTTAAATAAAGTTTATGACGAAATAAAAATATAACTATAACCCGTTGTATTTAAAGCAACAAAAACAGAAAAACAAATATTGTCAGACTAATGGAATAAATATTGCTTAATTTGTAATCTAAAGGTTGTTTAAGTTTTTATTTATGGGTAGTTTGGTTACAGACAGACTTGTTTCAATTTAGATATTAGATATTAACCGGATTTATAACTATTCAGGCAGGGGCGGAAGAACTGACATTTCCTCGGCCTTTTAACTGTCCTGCTGCGTCTTAGTCAGGGTTGCGAAAAGTACTTGCCCTGCTCTAGCAGCGCTTAGCGGGTAAAAATGAAAAGTAGCCGAATAGTTATCTCAAAATTTTATATTAACAGGAGTTAAACAATGAAAAAAAAGTTAACTGCATTAACTACTGGTCTGGTCCTGCTGGGCATGTCAGGCATGGCTCAGGCGGAACTGACTACCATCGGCACGGCTACCTATAGCGGCGGAGAATATAATCTGATCTGGGATGATGATAACAACGGTCAGTCGGTTATCTGGCTGGATGTCGTTAATGATCCGGCATCCTGGAAGGACCAGAACGCCTGGGCCACCGGGCTTGAGTCGCAATTGGTTTATAATATTGATAGCGCTTACGCCGTCACCTGGACTGATACCGCCTGGCGTCTGGGCTCCACTGTGGATGGCCCGTATGTCCCAGGCTATGACGGCTCTACCACAGGAGGGTATAACATCACCAGTTCCGAGATGGGACATCTCTTTTATGTGGAGCTGGGTAATCCCGGGGAGTATGATACTTCAGGTGATCCCCAAAGTCCGTGTGGCTTAATCAACACTGGAGAATTTAATTCTTTAATTGAGAACTGGTACTGGTCCGGCACGGAAAATAGTAACCTCTATGCCTGGGCCTTTAACATGGAAAACGGCAACCAGGCCAACCCCCGTAAGGATAATCTAGGTTTGGGGTTGGCTCTGCGGGGTGCGGATGTTTCTGCGGTACCTGTGCCCGGGGCCCTCTGGCTGCTTGGTTCAGGGCTCACAGGTTTGGTGGTTCTGGGACGGCGCAGAAAGGAAGTTAACTGCGATTGAACATTATATAATTACAAAGCTGCCTATGCCGGGGAGAACGGCAAAGGCGCTGCCGCTATTTTAAGAAAAGTCCCTTTAGTGAGTAATCCGTAGAAAAGTTCTTAAAGTATGTTATGAATTAGCCGTCGGCTATGTCTGTGGTTACGACTTTCCAGGTTGTTAATCATAGCTTGGATATGGCGGAAGTAACTACTCATGGGGTAAGCGCTATAACTTCGCTAACCCCTGTAATTGTAACTGGTTACATGGTGCCGTAGATTTTCGTGATCAGGTCGGCGTAGCGTATTAGTCATACGTAAGCCGGACTGATCGCGGAAATATGCGGTACCCTGTGAGCAGTTACTGGCGGAAAATCTTAAAAGCAGTTATAAACAACAAAAGAACAAACTGTAAAAAAATCAGCTTGTTGACGAAGAAATAAATGATAAAATGTTTTAAAATGGATTGCCCGGCGGTTATGTCCCTGCAACAGACTGCCCGGCAATTATCCAGGCGGATACGTATAACCTTTGCCCAAGGAATCAGGCTGATAGCTCCGCCTCTGCGGACGCTGACAACTGCCAGGCCGGGAATTCCTTGTACTGTCGGTCTTGGCGCTCTCCTGGTCATGGCAGTCATTGTTAATTGTCACTATAGCGACAAACAACAAAAAAGTATTTCATCTCCTTTAAATATCCCCGCAAAAATTTATGCTGAAAAATATTTAACTGAAACAAACAGGCAATCGTCAACCACGATGCGCAATGCTGTTTCCGCCGCTGATCTTGTCAGTCAGCTGAAAAATGAAAAGCTCTGGGATATCCCGGCATTATCTGCAATTCCGCCGGTTCTTTTTTCCGGTTTTCCGGAAAACCTTGATCGTCTTGAAGTAAATCTTAAAAAAAGAACTTTTTTACATACAATGCTGCCGGTGGTCATGGTAGCTCTGGCAGAGGTAAAACAGGAACGGGCCAGGTTATTACGGATTTCAACAAAAACCAATCTGGAAGTTATTGACGGCCTGGTAGCGGATGATCTTTTGTCTGCCGGGGAAATATCTTTCCTGCATAATCTGGCTCAAAAGTATAAGGCAAAAAATATAGAGGAACTGCGGGACAAGGTAAATGTTTTTCCGGTCAGCATGATTCTGGCCCAGAGCGCTATTGAATCTTCCTGGGGCACTTCGCGTTTTGCCAGGCAGGGAAATAACCTTTTCGGGATATGGACCTGGGGAGATAGCGGCATTATTCCTGCCCGACGTGAGGCCGGTAAACGCCATAAAATAGCGGTCTATGATTCAATTCTTGATTCGGTCAAGGCTTATATTCTGACCCTGAACCGGTTGCCGGCCTATCAGGAACTGCGGGAACTGCGCAAGCAGACAATGGAGCCTGCAATCATGGCCCGGGGCCTGAGATTATACTCGGAAAAAAGAGAGAAATACGTCAATGCCGTCCAGCAGATAATTGCTTATAATAAATTACAGAAATACGATTGCATCCTTCTTGCCGATGACAGGGAGACCGATATAAATCCAGGAATTGCGCCGCACTCTTAAAGCGTATGACCCGAAAGAGATGTTGACGGTCAGGTCAGTTAATCATTTCCTGCTCAAGAATCGCCACCCGGTTGACGGCTCGAAGAATATTTCCCCTGCCGGCGCTGTCAAGATTAATAAATTTTACTCCCATTCCCCTATCCTTTTTCGTTCCGCTGGAATTAATCCAGACCACCTTGGCATCCAGGTCAAGCTTGAGATCGTCAATCTTAAAATAAAGCTCAATGATGCTGCCGGTATCAATAGGAGTATCCGTGCAGATGAACATCCCGTCAACAGAAATATCCTTTGAAAAAGAAATTAGATAATCTCCTTCGTGGAGACAACTGACATCAAACCTGGCAGACACCCTGGCATTATCTCTTCTTTCGCTGTTATTCATTAGTTTTTCCTTTATTTGAAAACGTTGTGTTTTTGTAACTATTCAGCTGCGCATCATCCGGAGTCGAATTTTATACCCTGTTTTTAAAGGTGCTTACCTGCACGCGATGATTTGCCGATTTTCATTCTCCCGGCACAATCTGCAAAGCCTCTTTTAAGATCATAGAAAAATTGAGGAAAAAAAGTCAAACAAATTTATTCATTTAAACAATATAATCTTCCCAGCTGTTGGATTTATAGTTTGTTATAAAGGGATTGATACCGATGTCACGTTTGCGTGTTGTGGTTGAGCTGACTCTTTTGTCACTGCTCAGTTGTAACTACTCACTGGGTAAATGATCAGCGGGAGACTCCGGGTTATTTTTGCGATCAGTCCGGGGCAGCGTATTAACGTTATGCTGGACAGCATTGTCGGGCGTAGATGAATTGCAGCTGAACAGTTGCTGAAAATTACAGGTACACTTTCACTGTAACCGTTCACCAGGGCACCAAATTTACGATAACCTTCAGTCCTGTAAGTGTTTACCAGTGCCTTAGATTCGTTCGTTTGGGACTTCGAAGCATA
>JANTGB010000145.1 GCA_024763115.1 Desulfobulbaceae bacterium
AAGCTGGCTTATTATGCAAACAACCTGGAGGAAGAAGTAGCAGAAAGAACCAGGGAGCTGGAACAGTCGGAAGTGCGTTTTAGGGAATTATATGACAATATAATCGACGATGTTGTTCTGCTTGATAATAACGGCAACATTGTTCTGGCCAACAGGCAGTTTTCTTCCCGGATGGGACTGGAAAACAAGAAGAAAACAAATGTCATAAATTTCATTCATCCCGACAACAGGCAGGGTTTTCAGGATAATCTTCAAAAAGCAATCAGAACCGGCAAGAATATAAGCGGAATGAATTTCAAGATGCTGATGCCGGACCAGAAAATAATTGATGTGGAATGTAATGCCGCTATCTTTGGCATAACCGGCGATCATGCCAACGTCCAGTTACTTATAAGGGATGTAACCGCCAGGAAAAGACTGGAAAAAGAATTGGCTGAATCCTTTGCCAGGGTTCAGGATGCCAGATCCGCAGTCATTCTTTCCCTGGCCAAATTGTCGGAATATCGAGAATTTGATCCCAATAACCGGCTGGAAAGATTTCGTGAATACGCCAGAATACTGGCTGAAGAATTAAGCCTTCAGGATGAATATAAAGGTTATATCAGCGATACGTACATAGAAGATCTATATCAATCATCAATTCTTTACGATATAGGCAAAGTTGGTATATCGGATAAAATTTTGCGCAAGAAAGGCCGCTTGACCGATGAGGAACGGGAAATTATTAATCTCCATACAATTATCGGCGGCAATACGATCAAATCTCTTGAATCTCAGACAGAGGGGCAGACCTTTCTGGAAATGGGTAAAAATATCGCTTATTTTCATCATGAAAGATGGGATGGCCGAGGATATCCCCAGGCCCTGATCGGCGATGAAATTCCTCTTTCCGCCCGCATTGTGGCCCTGGCCGATGTTTATAATGCCTTAACCTCTAATGTTGCTTATCGAAAGGCATATTCCCATAATGAGGCGGTAGAAATTATTTTGCCGGAACGGGGCAATCAGTTTGCCCCGGAAGTATTGGATGCCTTTGTGGCAAGGCAGGAAGATTTTCGCGAAGTCGTTCTGCAGATGACGGGTAAGAGGTTTCACGAGGCGTGACTATGCCTGATGATAGCCGTATAATTCAATAACCCCCTGAATTTTCTTTTTTGTTTCCATGTCTAAATCATTAAATTTTATACAGTGACGACGCATGATAACTGTGCTGAAAAGCGTTTCATTGGGAACAACTACGTCCGTCACTGTGGTATAGGGTATCTTTTCCACACATATTCCCTGGTTGGCCAGAATATCCAGCGCATCAGCCGTGCCTATAGGATCATTATCAGCCAGATAAGTAAATGCCATTCCCGACATGCTGATATCAATAATCTGTCCCAGTTTATTTGCCGGAGCCCCCAGAACGGCATAAGTGCCATCCTTGAGCCGGTATCTTTTGTCTCTTCTGCGTTCTTTTTCCACTTTTGATTTTTCCATAATAGCTCACTCTTTCTTCTTTACCGGTAGGTTAGGCAAAATATTATTTTATAAAAAGAGTAATGATTTAATATTGGATAATATTTTTCATTTTGTCAATACATTAATTTGTTTGGGCTTGACTTTTTTGTTTTAAGTGTTGTGTAATCATTATAGTTGAATATTTTATTGATAAAAAAGGAGAAAATTCTAATGTTCGATGCAAAGCAGATGGAATTTTTAAGGTCAAATATTTTTCTGGATGCGTTTACGGATACACAATTGGCTGATTTGTTTCCGGAACTGCTTCAGGAGGATTACCTTGCGGATTATCAAATTATGGCCAAAGGTAACGGGCTGGATAGAATAATTCTGGTAATGAAAGGAGTTCTTCGTCTGGAAAAAGAGATTGACTCAGACCTTGATTCAGATAGAGACACGCCCCGGCGGAATCGTCTGGTAGTTGAAACAATTACCTCGGGAAATTATCTGGGCGCGGCAGCGTTGCTGGAAACAGTGGCCATGCCGGCTGATCTTGTAGCGGACAGTGATTGTTCTCTGCTTTCTATTTCGTCAGGTAAATTTCAAGAAATTATTTCTGCTGAAAATGATCTGGCCAAAAAAATGTTGCTGACTGTCGGCAAGGCGCTGGCTGCTGAAGCCGGAGAGCATTTATTACGCCTGGAAATGGAACTTAAGAATCGTCTGCTTCTTGAGCAGATGCGCACCGAGAAAAAAAAGATAAGAGCGATTCACCGGATAGCGAAAAGTACGGCTCACAGTTCAGTCAGGCAGACCCTGGATACCATTCTTGAGGCCTGCATGGAATGCCTGGAGGTGGAAAAAGGCTCGGTAATGATTTTTAAGCAGGGGGTTCTCCGGGTGGAGGCCGCCTTTGGGGCTGATAAAAATGAAATAATCGGTAAATTCAGTGAAATTAATAAAGAAAGTGTTTCCGGCCGTTGTTTTGTTTCCCGCAAACCTGTGTTGATTGAAGATATTTCCAAAGAAAAAAATCTTAAAAGGGCGGGAGAGGGTAAAAAATATTTCAATAATTCATTGCTCAGCATGCCCCTTCTCAGCCTTTCCGGCGAAGCCATCGGCGTTCTTAATGTCAGCAAAACATCCTCGGAAATTTTCAGCCGGAGTGATCTGGCAATTCTCGAAGACCTGGCCCGGGAAGCAGGGGCGGCCCTGGCCCATGAAATAAGTCTTGCCCGCCTGTTTCATGGTTTTCAGCAGGCCTATGTCGGGATCAGGCAGGCCGGTAAACATCTTGATGAGGTTGAGACTGATATAACCGCAGTTCTGGATATGTCATGGCCGCAGAATGGATCAGATGATGATGAAAAAGCGCAATAATAAAAGTTTGGGAGTAAACTGCTGATCATGATGGAAAGACAGGCATACCGAGAATTTAAAGAAAAAAAATCTGCGGCCCTGGCGGGCAGCGGCCCGGCAGCTGCGGAAAAATTTCATGCAACCGGCAGGATGACGGCCAGGGAAAGACTTGATCTGCTCTTTGATGAAGGAACTTTTGAGGAAATCGGCTGTTTTGTCTCGCATCGCTGCCATGATTTCGGCATGAACGACAAAAAAGTTGCCGGAGACGGCGTAGTAACAGGCAGCGGCCTGATTGCAGGCAGGCTGACCCATGCTTATGCCCAGGATTTCAATGTCATGGGGGGCTCTATTTCCGAGGCTAATTCCGCCAAGATCAGCCGGGCGCTTGATATGGCCATTGAAATGGGGACTCCTTTCGTTGCCCTGAATGACTCTGGCGGTTCCCGGATTCAGGAAGGAGTCAGCGGCCTGGCCGGGGTTGCCGGGATTTTCCTGCGTAACACAATGGCTTCCGGTATGATCCCGCAGATTTCCGCTATTATGGGCCCCTGCGCCGGTGGGGCCAGTTATTCCCCGGCCTTGACTGATTTCATTATAATGATAGACAAACAGAGTCACATGTTTGTTACCGGGCCTGAGGTAATAAAGGCAGTTACCCACGAAGATGTCAGCAAGGAAGAGCTTGGCGGCGGCCTGGCCCATAACAGTATCAGCGGAGTTGCCCACTTCCTGGCGCGGAATGACCGGGACTGTCTGCTGCTTATCCGGGAACTGCTGTCATTTCTACCCCAGAATCATCTGGCTGATCCTCCCCGTTATCCCTGCCGGGATGATTCGGCCCGTCGGCACAGTGGTCTGAATGAGTTGATTCCCGAAGACCCCAGAAGCGCCTATGATGTCCGGGAGCTGATAAGAGCGGTTGTTGATGAAAATTATTTTTTTGAAATCCAGTCCTGCTATGCCCCCAACATAGTGATAGGCTTTGCCCGCTTGAACGGCAGACCGGTGGGGGTTGTCGCTAATCAGCCCTCTGTGCTGGCCGGAGCCCTGGATACCAATGCTTCCCGCAAAAGCGCCCGCTTTGTCCGCTTCTGTGACGCCTTTAATTTCCCCATTATCACCTTTGAAGATGTGCCGGGCTTTCTGCCGGGCCGTCAGCAGGAACTGGACGGGATTATCCGGGACGGGGCCAAGCTGCTCTTTGCCTATTGCGAGGCCACGGTTCCCAAAATTTGCGTTATTACCCGCAAGGCTTATGGCGGGGCTTATTGCGTCATGTCAAGTAAACATATTCGCGCTGATTATAATTTCGCCTATCCGGGCGCGGAAATAGCGGTAATGGGGCCTGAGGGCGCGGTTAATATTATTTACCGCCGGGAACTGGCCGCAGCCCCGGATAACAGTTTAAAAGAACAAAAACTGGAAGAATATCGCCGGCAGTTTGCCAATCCTTATGCTGCCGCCCGCCTGGGCTATATTGATGAAATTATTATGCCGGAAGAGACCCGCTTCAAGCTTATAACGGCCCTGGAGCGGCTGGCGGATAAAAAACAGAAAATATTACCGAAAAAACATGGTAATATGCCGCTTTGATTTCAGAAGACAGAGGGCAGAGGACGGAGGATGGAAGACGAAGGAATGTTTAAAAAAATTCTCATAGCTAATCGGGGCGAGATCGCCATCCGGGTCATCCGCGCCTGCCGGGAGCTCGGCATCGGAACAGTGGCGGTTTTTTCCGAGGCTGATCGCGGCAGTCTTCATGTCCGTTATGCCGATGAGGCCTATCCGGTAGGGTCGGCTTCTTCTGCTGCCGGTTATCTTGATATTGATGCCATAATGGCTGCCGTTCGCAAATCCGGGGCCGAGGCAGTTCATCCCGGTTATGGATTTTTATCGGAAAATATAGATTTTGCCCGTCGCTGTGGGCAGGAGGGAGTGGTTTACATCGGCCCCGCCCCGGAAGTTATTGAGCAGATGGGTAATAAAACCAGGGCCAGGGAAATAATGATAAATCATGACGTATCCGTGATTCCCGGAGGTACCGGCCCGGCATTCGACTATGA
The DNA here is from genome assembly GCA_024763115.1 of Desulfobulbaceae bacterium. GTDB lineage: Bacteria > Desulfobacterota > Desulfobulbia > Desulfobulbales > SURF-16 > JANTFJ01. Next base: position 4,869 of record JANTGB010000145.1, read on the forward strand.
GGCGGCCCTGGCGGAAAGCCTGAAAATAGGTTTTCCGGTAATGCTGAAAGCGACTTCCGGCGGGGGCGGCAAGGGTATGCGTATTGTCGGCCGGGAGAGTGAGCTGCGGGAGAGTTTTGCCGCAGTACGCCGCGAAGCCCTGGCCTCCTTTGCCGATCCCCGGATATTTGTGGAAAAATATTTTGCTGATCCCCGTCATATCGAGGTGCAGATTCTGGCTGACGCTCATGGTCATTATTTTCATCTCCTTGAGCGTGAATGCTCTATACAGCGCCGCTATCAAAAGGTTATTGAAGAATGTCCCTCATCCTGTGTTGATTCGGAACTGCGGAGCAAAATTACCGCAGCGGCAGTCAAGGCCGCTAAATCCGTAGGTTATACCGGTGCCGGAACCGTGGAATTTCTGCTGGATCGAGAAAAAAATTTTTATTTTCTTGAGATGAATACCAGGATTCAGGTTGAACATTCCATTACTGAACTGGTTACCGGCATTGATATGGTCAAAGAGCAGATTTTTGTGGCCGCAGGCCTGCCTTTAAGCTTCAGCCAGGAAGATATCAAGGTAAACGGCGCGGCCCTGGAATGCCGAATTTATGCGGAAGATCCGGAAAACGATTACCTGCCTGCCCCCGGCCCCTTAAAAAAAATTATTTTTCCGGAAGGGCCTGGAGTCCGGGTTGACAGCGGTGTTTATCCGGGCTGGCAGGTTTCAGTGCATTATGATCCCATGCTGGGGAAAATTGCGGTCCGGGGTCGGGACCGGGAGGAGGCCCGTTGCCGGATGCTGCGAGCCCTGGATGAATGTCTTGTTTACGGGATTAAGAGTAATATTCAGCTGCACCGGCGGATTTTAAACCACGAAAAATATATCAAGGGCGATATAAGCACCAATTTTATCGCGGAACTTGATGATTTGATCCGCCCGGATATGCAAAATCATGATCTGGCCATTATTGCGGCAATCTGCGGCAGATTAAATACAGGCTCCAGCCACAAAGAAAGCCCGCCGTCGGTGGGACAGGGCGCTGATCTCTGGCGCATGTCCAGCAAGTATCAGTTCTGGGCCTCACGATTTTAAACCCATGAGTATTTCTACTTTGGGAGACAGCTGAATTGCAGGCTGGGTTGACCGAAAAACTTTTCTGTATTTTGTTGGGTTAAAGGTAACCGTTCACCAGGGCACCAAGTTTACGATAACCTTCAGTCCTGTAAGTGTTTACCAGTGCCTTAGATTCGTTCGTTTGGGACTTCGAAGCATACTTGTGCTATTCGAGAAGGCCCAAA
>JANTGB010000146.1 GCA_024763115.1 Desulfobulbaceae bacterium
TTATGCAATCCAGAGGCGTAGCCCTGCTACGCCTGCGGTTGCATGCAATTAGATCACTTCTCTAAATGTCCATATTACACCTTATCTCTACTAATTTGTTTTTGAGTGAGCCCTAAGGTGTGCCCAAAACCCCATGTACCGCTTAACTGATATCACACTTAACCCGGCCGTTAATCCGTAAAAATTTTGATTTCATATCATAGCGCAGGTTTTTACCTTTAACTTTTACGTCTCTGCCGACCACGGAAACCGCAGTGGAAGAATAAACCTTTTGACTTTTGATGTTATAGCTTAATATTTCACTTTTCAGGGTCCAGCCCGACTCCTTCATAAAGACCACAGCCCGCCCGGTCAGGGTTAAAAGTTCCTTTTTCTTTTCATAAAGCCCTTCATTGCCGCTGAAGCGGGATTTTTCCCGGCCCTCCTCATCATAAAGAACAGCCTTTACTTTTTGCAGTTTGAGATCTCCTTCAGTTTCCGACGAAGTGACCTTGTCGGCCTTGACCTGCCACTGACGACGGCTATTTACATACTGGTTAAGCACCGCATATTTCATCACAAACCTTCTGACCGATGGAGCCTGATCATTATGCAGTATATCGTCATAACGAGGCGTGAGATAAGTACTCAGGGGATACCACCAGATCGGGGCGGACAGAACCACGACCAAGGTGAACAACCATATTGAATTTCTGGAATTAGACATTATTATCCGGGACTATCAACAATTTACAGCTAGAAATGTTCCTGCCTTGCGGGAGCGCACTATGCACCTTTTTCCTTAATTGGTCACAGCCATATTTTTTATTTGTTTTGGTTGGTTTTATCATGACAATTAATTAATTTAGGCTAATATCATACTTGATAAAAACAATTCAATCAATTCGTCTTTATTAAAATAAAAAGGAGTAAAAGATGCCTAAAAAATCCAAACTCGGTGTCAAATTCGGCGGCGCCGGAAAATCGGTAATAATTTTTGTTTTTCCTGCTATTCTGGTTCTGGCCGCTATCGTTTTTTTTGTTTATCTGAATGAAAGAGAAGATCCGCAGATTACTCTGCTTAATGAGGTTGAGCTGATCGGTAACCATCAGGAAATGACGGTTAAGATCAGGGACTCGCGCAGCGGCATAAGACAGACTGAAGTTCTGGTCCGGCAGGGTGATCGGGAAATAAAACTGGCCGGTCATGATTTTACCAGAAAAGGGTATCTCGGCCTGGCCGGGCCTGAGCAGGTTCAAGAAAATTTTGTTATTGATGGTTCCGCCCTTAAACTTAAAGACGGCAAGGTGGAACTTATAGTCAGGGGCAGGGATTTTTCCCTCCGGCATTTCGGTTCCGGCAATGAAGCTTACAGTCGTTATATCCTGACCCTTGACAGTAAACCGCCCCGGATCGTTCTTTTGGATCAGAGTCGGTACATCAAGCCCGGCGGCAGCGGAGTAGCGGTATATAAGTTAAGTGAAGAGGCCGGACGTCACGGCATCATGGTTAATGGTTATTTTCATCCCGGTTTTCCCCTGGCTCACAAGGGCCTGCTGGTATTCGGAGCCATGATCGGTCTGCCCTGGAATACGGCGGAGATAAAGGATATTCATGTTGAGGCCGAAGACCGGGCCGGAAATGTCGGCAGGTCGGCATTCGGCATAATTTTAAAAAAGGCGGCTTACAAACATGACCGGATAAATATCAGTGATAATTTCCTTAAACGTAAACTGCCGGAATTTACTCTTTATTATCCTGAGATGAAAGGTTCCCTGCTGGATCAGTATCTTTATCTGAACAATACGGTGCGCCGGGCCAATAATAGTAAATTTCGCGAGGTTTGTTCCCATTCCCTGCCGGAAAGACAGTGGGACGGGCGTTTTCTCCGCATGGCCCGCAGCAGTAACCGGGCCGGATATGCCGACCAGCGCAGTTATTATTACAAGGGGAAAAAGGTTGATAACCAGACCCATCTGGGGATTGATCTGGCCTCGGTGCGCCATGCCGAAGTTAAGGCCGCCAATAACGGCAAGGTGATTTATGCCGAGTTTCAGGGAATTTACGGCAATACGGTTATTATTGATCATGGCCAGGGCGTGTTCAGCCTGTATTCCCATTTAAGCCGGATCGAGACTGCTCCCGGCGCAATGGTCAACAAGGGCGATCTCATTGCCTTAAGCGGCGCAACCGGCATGGCCGGCGGCGATCATCTGCATTTTGGTATTCTGATAAACGGGATTTTTGTTGATCCCCGTGAGTGGTGGGACGGCCACTGGCTGGAAATAAATATTCTGTCCTATCTGGAATAGTTGCGTTGCGCTTACAGTAAATATGTCAAAAATAAAAATTCTGCCGGAGAGCTGGGCCAATCAAATTGCCGCAGGCGAGGTTGTTGAGCGACCGGCCTCGGTAGTCAGGGAATTTGTTGAAAACAGTATTGACGCCAAGGCCGAAAATATCATTATTGAGGTTCAAGGCAACGGCGCCGGGCTGATTCGGGTAATTGACGATGGCCTGGGCATGGACGGCGATGATGCCTTGCTCTGCCTGGAACGTCATGCCACCAGTAAGCTGGCCGGGCCTGAAGATCTGGCCCGGATAAAAAGCTTAGGCTTCCGGGGCGAGGCAGTACCGAGTATTGCTTCGATTTCCCGCCTTACTATTATTACCCGGCAGCAAGAAAGTCAGCTGGGAACCAGGGTTGAACTGCGTTTCGGCCAGGTGCGCAAGGTTCATGAAACCGGCTGTGCCGGGGGAACGATTATTGAGGTGCGGGATCTTTTCGGCAATGTCCCGGCCCGGCGCAAATTTTTAAAAAGCGCTCGAACCGAACTTTTTCATATTGAGGAGGTTGTCAAAAATTATGCCCTGGCCTGGGCCGGGAAGGGTTTTGTTTATTCCGTTAATGGTCGGGAGGTTTGGCGTTTTCCGGCAGGCCAGGCTCTGGAGCAGCGTTTAAGGCGGATTTTCCGCCGGAGAGAGGGTAGTTTGATAGCGGTTGATTCCGGTCTTGTCGGCGCCGGGGCCAAGGGCCGGGTAAACGGCTTTCTTCTCCCCCCGGATGAGGCCGGCGGGGCCGCGGCAAGGCTCCGGCTTTTTGTTAATGGCCGGGCTGTCAGGGATCGGATGGTTAGTCACGCGGTCAGTGAGGGCATGCGTAATTTTCTTTTAAAGGGCCGTAGTCCGGCAGGTGCTCTTTTTTTTGAGGTGGATCCTGAGCTGGTTGATGTTAATGTCCATCCGGCCAAGCAGGAAATTCGTTTTCAGCGGGCCAATGATATCCATCAACTGGTGGCAGCTGCCGTGGGCCGGGCCCTGGAAGATTTTCAGCAACAGGCCAGGGCGGAGCTTTTTGCAGTCCCCGACAGTGTGCCGTCTCCTTCGACCGACAGGGCAAAAACAGGGGAAACCGCAGCCATAAGCCAAGCCGGGCTGCCGGAAAATAAACCTTATCCCCAGTCTCCTGATGTTGCCGGTTTTGCCGGAGGCGAGGCCGTTTCGCCGGAAAGCGCCGAACCCGGGCCCCCGGTTTTGTTTTGTCCTGATCCGGAAAAATCAAATCCCGAGCCTCCGGCCTTATCCCCGGCTCAAGCGGTCGGATCTCCCCATTCCTTTGCCCGGCTGCGTTATATCGGCCAGATTTTTTCTTCTTACCTGCTCTGTCAGTCTGATTCCGGCCTGGTGGTGATTGATCAGCATGCGGCCCATGAACGATTGCTTTTTGAAAAATTAAAAAAACGGTACCAGCGCGGCAGGCCCGCCCGGCAGACCCTGCTTTTCCCTGAGATAGTTGAATGTGCGCCGCATGAGCTCAGGATCGTAAAAAAATATGGTAGGGAAATAGCGGCATTAGGATTTGATATTCAGGAATTTGGCGGCAATTCCTGCGCTGTCAAGGCCTTGCCGGCCATTATTGCCCATTTGCGCCCGGCTGAGGCCATGAGCGGGATAATAGAAGGGTTTGCCCAAGGCCGGGCAGTGAAAGCGGCGGCCCGGATCGAAGATATCCTGGCAGGCATGGCCTGCAAGGCGGCAATCAAGGCCAACCATGATCTTGAGCCTGAAGAAGCCGAGGCCCTGCTTGAACAGATGCTTAAAGCGGATATTTTTTCCCATTGTCCGCATGGCCGTCCCGTGGCCAAGCTGTTTTCTCCGGCGGAAGTCAGTAAATGGTTTCATCGGACTTGACTTTTTCCGTTATAAGGTCGTAGGATAATATAGTTTTTTGTAACTATTCAGCTGAACGCGATCAGCCTGTCTGTCTTACATGGCACTGGTATGCTGCGCCGGTCTGATCCCCCACAGCTAAAGCATTCGTTCGCTTACCTCTGAATAATTACTGCTCAGTGGTTTTGATAGTTTTTTTGCCATTGGTTGAATAGTTACGTTTTTTTCATCTAACAGCCGGGAGTCCCATGTCTTTATATATTCAGATGTTCAGTGTCCATGGCCTGATCCGGGGCCGGTCGCCGGAATTGGGCCGCGATGCCGATACCGGGGGGCAGGTCAAATATGTGCTGGAACTGGCCCGTTCCTTATCCGCTGATTCCCAGGTGGCTAAGGTTGATCTTGTTACTCGTTTTATTCTGGATAAAACGGTTTCCGCCGATTATTCCCGGGAAATTGAATCACTGGCTGACAAGGCCCGTCTTGTCCGTATTCAATGCGGCGGCAAAAAGTATATCCGCAAGGAGCTTCTCTGGCCCTATCTTGATGAGATGATTGATAAAACTCTTAAGTTTATCAAGGCCGGAGGCCGGGTGCCGGATATTTTTCACGGCCATTACGCTGACGGCGGCTATGTGGCCCGGGAACTGGCCGCGATTTTCGGGGTACCATTTGTCTTTACCGGTCATTCCATGGGAAGACATAAAAAGAACAAGCTGCTTGACGAAGGCATGACCGACAGCGAGATTGACCGGCGCTATCATATTGATCATCGCATCGAGGTGGAAGGGCGGGTTATCCGGGACAGCGACCTGATCGTCACCAGCACCACCCACGAAATCGACCGGCAGTACAGCCTTTATGATAATTTCAGCCAGGGCAATTACCGGGTTATCCCGCCCGGCATTGATATTGAAACATTTTATCCTTACTATGATGCCCGGTTCGATGCCACGACCGAGGGAGAACATTCAAAGCAGGCCCGGATCGCTCTTCAGGGTGAACTGCATCGTTTCTGGGTTGAGCCGGATAAGCCTTTTATTCTTGCCCTCTGTCGCCCTGATCAGCGGAAAAACATCTCCGGCCTGATCAAGGCCTATGGCCATGACAAGACCCTGCAGGCCATGGCAAATCTTGCCATTTTTGCCGGTATCCGTAAGGATATCGCCGTGATGGAAGAAAACGAGCGTAATGTCTTAACCGAGATGCTGCTGTTGATGGATCGTTATGATCTGTACGGCAGGCTGGCAATTCCCAAAAAACATGATTTTACCTTTGAGGTTCCGGAACTGTATCGGCTCTGCGCCGACAGCCGGGGTATTTTTGTCAATCCCGCCCTGGTTGAACCATTCGGCCTGACCCTGATTGAGGCCGCCTCCTGCGGGCTGCCCATTGTTGCCACGAAAAACGGCGGCCCGGCTGATATTATCGGTAACTGCGGAAACGGCCTGCTGATTGATCCTTCTTCCAGCCGGGAAATCGGTGAAAGCTGTAAAAAAATCCTGGCGGACAAGGAAACATGGGACACTTTTTCCCGCAATGGTATCAATGGAGTGCGCACTTATTATTCCTGGAAATCACACAGTGCCGCTTATATACGTAATCTTGAGGAGATAGAGGGGAAAAGCGGCGTAAAAGATGATAAAATCAGGCAGCCGCAGGTTAATCCCATCGGTCGGCGGCTCACCGAGGTTAAACGCTTTTTTATTACTGATATTGATAATACCCTGATTGGTGATGATGATTCTCTGGCCCGGTTGATGGATCTTCTGGCCGAACACCGGGAGAATCTGGGCTGGGGCGTGGCAACGGGCAGATGCCTGAACAAAACCCTGCAGGCCTTTACTGAACATAAAATTGCGATCCCGGATATTATTATTACCTCGGTGGGAACAGAGATAAACTACGGCCCGGATCTGCGGCCGGACAAGGGCTGGCAGCAGCATCTTTCCTATCAGTGGCGACCGGAATTGAT
>JANTGB010000147.1 GCA_024763115.1 Desulfobulbaceae bacterium
GTCTGAATGGTCTCGGCCATGGCCTTTAAGCCGTGATCCTGGCCGATAACCCGTTCGCCGAGCAGCTTGTCAAGGTTCATTACCGTGGTGATTTCATCAGTGAGCATCCTGCCGGTGGGAATGCCGGTCCAGCCGGAAATAACCTCGGAAATCGTATTGGGCAATACCGCGATTTCCACCAGGGGGGTATCACCCTGAATCTCGCTTAACTCCTCTTCAAGCTTTATAAGTTCCGAGCGTTTATCGGCTATTGATTTGTCCTGGGGATCATTATCGTGCAGTTCGATAATCTCCTGTCGGGCGGCGATAATTTTTTCCGCTACTGCCATTTCCGTCTGCCATTTCTCCTGCAGACTTTCCAGTTTCTTTTCAGTTTCCACTCTTTCCGCAGCCAGCTCAGCCAGCCGCTCACCATGATCCTGGCCCATAAGCTCTTCTTTTTCGAGGATCCTGCTTTCCCGATCAAGCTGGCCGATGCGTCTGCCTGCTTCCTCAACCGCTGCCGGGCTGGTGGTCAGGCCGATTGCCACCCGGGCGCAGGCCGTGTCCAGGACGCTGACCGATTTATCCGGCAGCTGCCGGCCGGTAAGATAGCGATGGGAAAGGCGAACAGAATCGAGCAGGGCCTCGTCGGTTATCATGACCTTATGATGTTTTTCAATAAAAGGGGCTATGGCCCGCATCATTATCATGGCCCTGTCTTCATCCGGCTCATCAATTTTTACTACCTGAAAGCGGCGGGCCATGGCCGCGTCTTTTTCAAAATATTTTTTATATTCAGCCCAGGTGGTAGCGGCAATGGTGCGCAGCTCACCGCGGGCCAAGGCCGGTTTTAAGAGATTTGCCGCATCTCCGCCCCCCTGGGAGCCACCGGCCCCGATCAGGGTATGGGCCTCATCAATAAAGAGAATAATGGGGATCGGTGAACTTTTTACCTCGTTAATTACCTGTTTTAACCGTTCTTCAAACTCCCCTTTTATTCCGGCTCCGGCCTGGAGCAGACCAAGATCAAGGGTGTGAATTGCCACGCCCTGGAGCGGGGGCGGCACATCGCCCTCGGCAATGCGCAGGGCAAAGCCTTCAACCACTGCGGTCTTGCCCACTCCGGCCTCACCGGTGAGGATCGGGTTATTCTGCCGCCGCCGGATAAGGATATCCACCATCTGGCGAATTTCCGCGTCCCGGCCCAGCACTGGATCAATTTCCCCTTTTTTGGCCCTGGCCGTAAGATTAACCGTATATTGCTCAAGGGCCTTGCCCTGTCCGGCCATGGCCGGAGCCGGGCCGCCGCCAGTAGCAACCGCTGATCCTGCCCTGCTTGCCTCTTCGCTTTCTTCGGCTGATCCGCCGGTCAGCTCGGCAAATGATTCAGTTAAGGTTTCAACGGAAATTTTCTTAAACAGGGGTGAGGCGGCAAAAATGGCCCTGGCCATTTCCTCGTTGGCCAGCAGGGCGATAATGATATGTCCTGACCGTACTTTTGTTGCCTGAAAATCAACTGATGCCACCAGCCAGGCCTCTTTTATCATCCGGGGAATACGGGGTGACAGGGCTGGAGTCCTGGCATTGCCGGTTTTAAATTCTTCAATTGTTTCGGTCAGATCATTAATCAGATGTGATTCATTTATCTCAAAATAACGGAGAATTTTACTGAAATCAGTATCCTGGATATCAAGAAGTTTAATGAAAAAATGTTCAAGTTCAACATCGTAATGAGTATGGGACAGGCAGAGCCCGGCTGCTGATTCCAGGGCCTTGCGGCAGGCACTGTTTAATTTTCCAATCAATGATTTTAGATTTGCCATGTTAACTCCGTTAGTTGTGCTGTAATTTATGAAAAAATGACGATTATTACTTGTTTTCTATTCTGTCCTCTGTCCTCTGGCTTCTGGTTTCTGACTTCTGACCTCAGCCTTCCGGCATCAGAACAGCCTCTTCAGTAAAACTAATATAGGGATCATCCCTGCGCGTCACGCCCGGACTGCTGATCCAGGTTGTCCAGCCTAAGCGGGGTGCGGCATCGCCGCCGACACCGAGAACGCAGGGCGGAACTTCTTCCTTTTTTAAAATTACCCGAATCTCAAATTCATATTCAATTCCCACCATGTACCTGACCAGGGAAAATATAGGTTTCAGCAGGTCGCCAACGGGCAGAAAACGGCGGAATTTTTTGAAAATCAGGGGGCCGAGGTTAATCCGGAATTTTGTCCGGCAATCCCAGACATGACTGCCGCATACCGTGTCAACTCCCAGTTGGGCGTTTGCCTGGCCGATACAGGTCTGATCTTCAGGGGCCAGGGGAATTAATCTTTCGACAAACTGCCTGATTTTTACCTGGGCTCCGGCATAATAGGAGACCGCCGACTCAATGGATACGGCATTGGGAACCTGGCGCGACAACAGGCCGCTGTAAAAGGAAAGCGATTCCTCATCCAGGCCGATCCGGCCCCTGAGGCCGGCTGTGCCCAGCCCGGCCAGGCTGAGCAGATAACCGGACAGTCTGTCCCTGGCTCCTGAACGATAGGTTATGGGAAACTGATGTTTTTTCCAGGCCAGATAAAAAAGGGAGATCAGCCGGTGGTGAAAGATATCAAGAAAGGCGGCAATGCTGAAATCCTTTTTTTTCCGCCGTTCAATAGCCAGTTCATTATACCAGTAAGGCAGAACCCCGGAAGGACCGAGCAGCCCCATAAAGGCAACTTCCATGATGGTCGGTTCCTGGTCCGGGCCGGGCGAAAGTCCGGAAATATCACTTGCGGCAAATTTCAGGTCAGGTTTTACCGTAAAGCGCACAGCTTCCCGTCCTGGGTTAAAAGTTTCTCCGAGAGCCTTTTTTTCTGGAGAAATTTTTTCCAGGAGATCAACCGCCTTGAAAAAAGAGAAGCTGTAAAACTCCTCATGCAGTTGTTCGGCTAGAGAAGAATCCGCTTGCCGCTTCTCGGGGGCCACTGGCGTAATACCTCGCTTTTCTGGATGGTTTTAACTATCAGCTGGGAAAATGAGTTGACAGATACATATTGTCCGAGAAATTTTTCCAGGATAGCTGAAAAAAGAAATATGCCGGCGCCGACATATTTATCTTCATCAAATTCAATTGTTACCTGCACCCCCCGACCGAAAGATCTTCTAATTCTCTTGGTTACATATTCTGCTGATACGCTGATTATTCCGTCAATCTGCTGCCTGGTTACCGGCGAATCATCAAAATCATAAAGCCTGAGAATTTCCCGCAGCGCCTCTTCTCCTTCCCGAACAATGGAAAGATAATTGAGAGACAGATGGGAAATAAGCCGCCACTGCAGGCCCCCGCCCATGGTGGAACGCCGGGTGGGAGTAGGTTTCATCAGGGCATTTGTTTTAGTTATCGGCGCGGCAATTTCCAGGTCAAAATCGCCATCCGGGTCGCCGACAGCCATCCGGGCCGGCAGATCCCGGTTGGTACAGGTAGTATGAATTGTCAGGATGTCCACTCCGGGATCACCGGGGTTAAAATCCAGGTCGGTAAAGGAAAGAAATACCTCTGTGCCCTTGTCGCCATACCTGCCGGACTCGCGGCGTTGAATATGCCAATAGGCCTGACGCCGGTTTTCTCCATCCTCGTCTAAGTGGTGGCGCATGGAATAAAATGGCCTGTATTCATACTGCTCATCCGGGGTGTCGGCAGTAGAAGCCGTGACCCGGTCAATACTGTAAATTTCATTGGAGTCCTCACGCCTCAGGTCAGGGGTTATCCGATATTCTGTTTTGCGCTGCTCTATCCGGACAGGTTCAGCTATTTTGGAAAACAGATTAATAGCCGGAGTGGCGTTGAGGCAGAAAGTTTCCTTGTCGATAACGATGTTGGCCTTGGCTGTCAGGTTTAAATAAATAAAAATATCAAGGGAATCGCCTGGGGCTCCGGTCTTCAGTTTATCCAGGCCCGACAGGTCGAAAAAGAGAAATTTTTCCGGAAAGCAGAAGTATTCGAAAAGCAGGCGGTAGCCGGGAAATGATCTCTTTGAAAAGGGCAGAGCCGCCTCTTCATCAGCAAAGCCCACCGGGCTTATTGCCGTCGGTCGCAGGGAAAGGCATTTTTTGCCGCTGATTTCACCTTCAACCTGACAGACATTGTTGAACAAGAGTTCGTACAGGTAGAAAACATGCTCTTGCTGGCCCCGGAGATAAAAACGCAGATGACTTAAGTCAAGTTTGGCAAAGGGCAGGTTGTTGGCGGTTTTCAGTTTTATATGGATAGCCTGCTGGGCTTTTTTGATTAAGGTTTTCGGTTCCTGAAATCCCGCTTCAACAACCTCCACCGGCCATATTTCCACAGGTTGGCAGGTAGAGAATCCACACGAGGTGCCGTTCACCGGCCTTGAAAATAATTTGCTCCCCTTGTCGATCAGATAGCCTGTTTCCGGGATATTCTGCAGCAGGGGCTCAAAGTTGACAATAGTTAATGAGGGGATCGGATTGTTATAGTGGGGGTAGATGATGTTAAACAGTGATTCGGTAATTTCCGGGAAATCATCATCAATTTTTTTGTGAATCCGGCCACAGATAAAGGCAAAGGCCTCTATCAGCCGTTCAGTATGGGGATCTGCCGATTTGTCGGTATCAAGCAGGAGACGTCCGGCGATTTTGGGGTATTTGCGGGCAAATTCTCCTCCCATCCGCCGGACATAACTTAACTCCTGTTCATAATACTTCAGCAGTGTATCATCCATTTATAACCTAACCCGTTAAAGGGGAAAGACAACATCAGGGTTCTCAGGATTTTTTTTGTAACCCTCGGAGTCTAGCATTTACCTGAGGAGTATAAATAACATGAAAATAATTCCTGAGGGACTATGTCCTTTCCAAGACCCTGTATGGTAAAAAAAGGCCTTTGCCAACTCGACTAATGATCGCCTGCAGGCAGGCTCCTACGGGCTTTTGCTGGAAACCTGGGCCTCTGTAGAAGATGCGTAGGGTGTGTATCACGCACCATTTCTGACTAATTCCGAATCAAAAATTGACCTCTGTTAGCGTCAAAACTTGAGTCAAAGCTCACTGGTTCGGATAAAGGGTCTACAACCAATACCGCAATAATTCTAAATTTCAGGTGGCGTCCGGGAGTGTCGCTTAAGTCAAGCTGCACCGTAACATTTTTAAGTCTTGGTTCAAACCGGGTGATGGTCTTGGCTATTTCCAGACGCAGTTTTGCCTGGGATGAGGTAGTTGCCGGATTTTTACTGGTAAAATCCGGCAGACCATAGACAAAAAGAGAATTATTGACCTCGGGACAGGCTGAGCCTGGAATTATAATATTACGCCTGGTATTAAGCAGGTTTTCCAGATCCCGGCTCACCGAGGCCATAATCTGCCTGAAATCAACTGTCCGCTGCCGGACAGACTCACGGGAATTACCCGGTTCATCATCAAGGAGTCTGTCCAGTATAGAGGCCTGAACATGCTGATCTTTTTTAAACATTTACAGTACGGATTATAATTTGGCGTTTGCTTCGATATCCCAGCCAAAAGGAATCGGAGAATCACCGCTGCCGTCAGGTTTTTGCGGCACATATTTCATCTCAAATTTGGCAAAATTAATGGTTATGTTTTCCGTCAGCCTGTCCTCACCGCCGGAGCCGCCGGTGGAATATGAGGTTATCAGGCATTCTTTCATAATAATGATTATATATTCCAGTGGTGTTTTTCCGGCCTTACGAACCGTCAGGGTAATTTCATTAATATGTGAACCATCACAGGCTACTCCCATCAACTTGGTTGAGGCCTTGTCTACATATTTTGTCACACTCAAGTCCTGGATATTAGCTTTGCCGCCGCCACCGCCGCCGCCCATGTGCATGGTACCGCTGTTTGAGGCGCCCCAGCTCCAGGCCAGAACATCAATTTCATCTTTATGCGTTTTGTCTTTTGCTTCACCGCCTATACCATCAACCTTCAAAAACATATCAACAGCCATTTTACTACCTCCTGTTTTGGAATTAACAAGTAATTAATTTTTAATTTTATGTCATAAAATCGTAACCGTTCACCAAGGCACCAAATTTACGATAACCTTCAGTCCTGTAAGTGTTTACCAGTGCCTTAGATTCGTTCGTTTGGGACTTCGAAGCAT
>JANTGB010000148.1 GCA_024763115.1 Desulfobulbaceae bacterium
TAGAAATTGATTTACCAATGATAATGGCTCATTCGGGATAACAGTTTGAGTCAAACAGGCTGGGATAGACCGAGAGTCTTTTGTATCTTTCAGTGTCGGTAATTAATCTATGGAAGTGTTTGACAAGGACAATCAGTCAAGATAGATGATTTCCCCGCCATACTCGGTGATCCGGGAGCCGTCAGCCAGTAAAAGCTCCAGGCCGCCGTAATTGTCGATATCAAGGATTGTTGCCTTATATTGAGGATTTTCCCTGACATTGAAGCCGAATTTTACCCGACGGCCCAGAGAATCGCTTAACTGCCGCCAGCGGGCCGGCACAAAGAGTTTTTGATCCTTATTTTTATCATAAGAAGTAAGTATTTTTTTTTCGTCAAAGCAGAGCAGGCCCATATTCCAGGCCAGGCGGGCCAGCAACCGGGGGGTTGCCGTCGACAGGTTGATTTTCCGGCCAAGTAGCTGCCGCATGGCAACGGCCTCGTTTTCCAGTTCAGGCGGAAACCGCCGGTTGTTAACATTAATCCCCAGACCGATTATAATATATTCTTCCCGGGAATTTTGCCCGATATGGGTTTCAGTCAGGATCCCCGCCATTTTTTTTCCCTTGACCTGGACATCGTTTACCCATTTCAGCCGGGCATTAATATCATAATCGCGGACAAATTCACAGCAGGCAATACCGGCAGCCAGGGGATACATTCGGCTTATCTTCGGAATCAGGGTGTTAACCATGATAAGCGCCAGCCAGATACCACCGGCTGGAGCATGCCAGTCGCGACCGAAGCGTCCTGCGCTTTTCCTCATGCTGTCGGCGATAATCACCATGCCGCTGGGAAATGATCTCCTGCTTTCCTCATAATCGTCAATGAGCTGCCGGGCCTTATCCATACCCCGGTCAAGATTGTCAAAGTGGTGAATCGTCGAGGCGACTATAGCCCCATAATTAACGATTTCGCGGATATGTTCTGGAGACGGAGAAGAATATGGAGGAAAATTTTCAGCCTTGAGAAGGCGGTGAACGGCCTGAGGGGTAAGAGAATTCTTTACTCCCATTCAGCTTTGACCCTGTTTATGACTTTTTGAATAACCGGCAGTTTTTCAGCCGGACAGATGCCGATGAGCGGCTCATCCTGTTCCATGGTGATGCCGGGTTGAAAGTAGACGGAATGAATAATGCCCGGTTCTCCCTGGTAATAAATCGGCGTATCTCTTTTCATTAACGACATGGTCAGGATTTCATCACCGGGTTTAACCGCCACTGAGCGATGTCCGAATTTATCTATACGGGACTGAATATCAAGGGAGAAAAAATATTTTGCCCGTTCCGGGGCCTTGAAGGGTACCAGAACTCTCCGGAGTATTTTTTCAATAATTTCCCTTTTTTTCAGGGGATAACGGATAGTTATTACTTTTTCGCCGGCTTCAACAAACTTTCCTTCCAGATCGGTTCGAATTGAAGAAACTATTCCGCTGCTTCGGGAAAATACCGGTTTGTCATTACCTTCGCGATGGAGGGAATAAAGTTTCGTGCCGGAAATATGGCGCCACTCCCCGCTGACCCCTTCCACCTTTTCATCTTTTTTTACATAAAAATTAATACTACCGGTATGAATGGTGTGGCTGTCTACGTAACCATAGGGATCAGCCCGATATTGTGCGAGAATTTCGTTAACGTATGAATCGTCCATTTTTGTAAGGTTGATGTATTTGTTTGGTTAGAGTTGCTCAGCGATAATATAAATTTCGTCCGCCCATGGTGTGCAGGGCCTTGTGCAGGTTTCGACGAAAATCCCGGCGATCCCAGATACCCTGGATATGGCCTCGTTTCAAGGCATTGCGGGCGCTGTGATAATCCGGCGGGATATCGGAACCCGTGGTCTCCCGGATAACCCTGGGCCCGGCAAAACCTATCCGGCTGGAACGGATCGCGAACTGATAATGAGAGCATCCCAGAAAACTGGCTACCGGCCCGGCATAGGAGTTGTTGTCGTAAACCACAATGTAAAGGCCGCCCGAGTCAACATATTCCCGCACTGCCATGGTGCATTTAGGCATCTGCACTACTCCCAGAGTGCCTTCCTGGATCCTGATGCCGCCAGTTGTATGGATATAGGCAAGAAAGGGACGCCGTTTGAGCTTGGCCTTTTCGCAGGCCTGGGCAAATTTTTCGCCCTCTGCCGCGCCCACGGTTCCGTTGCGAAAATTGCTGTAAAGCATGGCAATAACAATCTCCACCCCCATGACCCTGGCCTCAAGAGTAATTATGGCGCTATGCCTTTTGGTCTTGCGGATTGCCTCCTGCAGCCGTTTTTCAAAGCCGGGAGAGGAAAGAGGGTTGCCGGCGCTGATTGTCCGGTTGAACTCCCTGATGGAATTACGATCAAGCAGATGCTTCAAATACCATTGGTACTCCAGGGGAAAATGGTGGCCGCAATTTTCGCATACCCCGCAGAATTCACCATAAAGGTCAGGCACCCAGAGATCCTTGCAGCCGTATTTTTCCGAATTGGGACAGGTTACGGTCCGATCTTCATTAGCCAGGGGACTTGTGTAGGTATCGCCGAATTCAAGGGCGTCGCCGTACCCGCCGCTGACCGGCAGTTTTACGTTTTTGCCGTCAGTTTTGCGAATAATAAAATCATATGCTGCTGAAAATGGGGCGGTAAGCTGCTTAAAGAATACCGAACTTTCACCTGAGACATCCTTTATCACCTGTTTTACCTGTTTCTGCTGGCTGCGGAGAATGTCATAACGAAAAGAGTAATAGGCCTTGGATGTATTATTTTTTAGCCGCTGCATGAATGAAGTAAGATTAGCGGTCCTTCCGCCGTAAGAATCTTTGGCCATCTGACGATATTTTTTTGAGCGTCGCTGAAGAAGTCGCTTGATCTCATCTTCATTCAAGTCCCAGGAAATATCAATCTGCGGCTCATCCATGACGCTTTCGCCGGATTTTTCCAGTTTTAATTCATAGGCTCGAAAAGCCCGGAGACTCTTGGTTTTGAGGACAACTTCGTCAGTGGCCCGCATAACCTCATAGCGCAACTTTTTAAAAAAAGAAAAATCATCATGCTTGGCTCCAAGTGGATTTTCTTCAATGATCCGGTCAATGGTGCCGAGCTTAAGATTATCCCTGGCTGTTATATGTAGCCTTTCCGCGCAACTTTCAATAAGCTCTGCCGGGACTTTGCCGCCTTCACGGATCTTGCCTTCAATAGCGGCAGCGCCTTCCGGAGAAATCACTGAATAGTAGCCATGGGAGCACATGAGGCGAAAATCAGATAAGCCGATAGCCTCGGCCCCTCCGGAACCACCTTCTGAGATCATGGAAATGAGCGGCACCCGCAGCTTGGTCATGGTATAGATATTTCTGGCAATCTGCTGGGCCGCGCCCGGATAATCTTCAATGGGAAAAGAACCGGGAGTGAAAATGTAAAAATGAATGGGAATCCCCTCGGTCTGGGCTACCTGCATATAACGCAGGGCTTTTTCATTGCCCCAGGGTTTGCAGGAGCCGCCGTTACGGTACTCTTCGCCATGCCCTTTTTCCTGGCCGATTACCATAACCTGCTGGGTAAAATTCTTATTTTTGGCCCGGCGGAGAATGTTGGCCTTGGCTGCCACCATGGAAGGATCTATGTTGGTTTCTTCGGCACCGCCAAGTTCCGTATAGTCCTCATAAACATTTTCCAGGATGTCTTTCAGGGAAAAGCGTAAAGGACTACGGACAATACGTACCCGTTCCATGGGGGTAAGGTTTTCCTCACAGCGCGTTTCCAGAAAATGCAGTCCTTCTTCCAGAGATTTGACCTTTGTCGTAATTTTTTCCGGGGCAAGATCATAAAAGGAATCACGAAGAGTAAGCAGATTTTCACGCAGGCCGGCAATATTACCCCACTCGTCTCCAGCCTTAATGTGGGACAGATAGGTAAGCCGTTCTTCGCATGTCAATAATTTTTTTCTTAAATCTTCCATATCAGAAGCCGAAGGACGGAAGCCGGAGAGTTGAGGGGTAACTCAAAATATATGCCTCAAATCTAAGAACTCCGAACCTTTAGAACTCAAAACCTTAAGAGGTTGTCTATGTTATCCTTTAAATAGGGAATATTGGTTAAAATCGGTTCACCTTTGCCGTTTTCACCCTCAATAACTACTTCATTAAGAAAACGACGGCCCCGTTCCTTGGCCTCATCAACGTCGGCGCCCCAGACAATGGCCAGAGCGAGATTTGGATCATAATCACTGGGAATAACATATGGCCGGTCAAAGGGAACATGAGTATAAACCGCAGACCAGTCGTGTCTGGGAAAATCAAAACGGGAAATTGTCCCGATCCATGGCTGAAAACCCCGCCGGGTATCTTCGGCAACAACCCGTAATTCAATGCAGGCCCCTTTAAATTTAATTTTTTTCTGGCTATAACCCATCTTGTCGCCTAATGCGAGACGAATCTGTTCTCTGATAAGATTGGGATGTTTCTTTTTTAAATAGCTGATTCGAGCCGACACATCATTTTCAACCTGAATTCTGGTATTTACTTCAAGGAGATAAGGGCTTCCGTCCCGGGCGACAATCCATTCCCAGGTGCCGACATTGTCATATTTGACATGGTCGGCAAGTTTAAGCGAATATTGAACAATTTTATTTAGAACATCATCCGGGTCAAAGTCATAGGAAAAACAGCTGGAATCAAATCCCGGCGCGGCCTCAACCCTTTTCTGTCTGCCCGTACTCTGAATAGTGCAGTTCCTGGTGCCGAAATAAACCCGTTCATTATGGCGGCTGCAGACCAGCTGTACTTCAAGATGATTGTAATCCCGCAGGCATTGTTCAATAAGAACCCCGCCATCGCCGAATTGTCGTTTGGCGTAATTTTGAATCTGACGGTAGACCCGGCGGAACTGTTCCGGCTGGAGAACCTCTTCTATGCCCATGCCTCCGCCGCCGGCCGCAGCCTTGACCAGCACTGAGGGTTCCGCTATTCCCTGGATTTCTTGTTTTTCAAGAATATTTTCGGCAATAGCCTCGGCCTCAATTTCATTATAAATCGGCGCGTCAGTGCCGGGAATGGTGGGGATGCCGAGTTTATTGGCTACCCGCTTGGTATTTATTTTATCGCCTAAGTCCTTTATCACTTCCCATTTAGGGCCGATAAAGGTTAAAGGGCGATTGCGGATCGTTACCCGCCGGGCAAAACGAAAATCTTCGGAAAAGAAGCCGTAACCGGGATGAATTGCCGTGCATTTTGTATAATCAGCCACAGAGAGAATATCGTTGGGGTCTGTATAGTTTGATATTCTCCAGGCCCTGTTTTTGTTGGATTTACTGTCAAGATAACGGCGGACATGCTCGGAATCTTCATCCGCCCCGGTATATACCAGGACAAAATCAAGGCCGAGACTCTGACATGCCTCGGCAATCCTTATGGCAATTTCGCCTCTATTGGCTATTAAAACTTTTTCTTTCAAACTGATACCTGGGTTATCGGCTGAAGACTGCCTGTTATTTTACACAATAATACTCGGGATATTAAGGGCTCACGTAAAAATAACTTCGCATTCCAAGGCGCAATCGGAACATTCGGAAAAGCGATCTGCAAAATTATGCGATCCCGGAACACAGCTTAAGCTCCGCCTGCGGTCGCATGCAATTAGATCATTTTTCTGAGTGTATATTACGCCTTATCGCTACTAATTTATTTTTTAGTGAGCCCTGAGCTTATACTAGAGCTTGTTTTTTGAAAATGTTTCGATTTTTAACAATTAGCCCAATCTCGGATAAACTCCCGGCCGGATCGGGAAAGTATGTAGACAAAGTTAACAAAATTATTAAAATAAATAAATGAAATAGAGACTTCGTTAAATAATTACTCGAAATATCATTCAGATAATGATATTACAGGCAACACAGAGGGTTTATCCGGGAAGTCGGCAGCCAAAATTTATATTACTATAATTTATCAGATAAAAATGCAAGGTTAAGTTGTTAATTTTATCGAGATGTGTAAGCGTTCACCAGCACCTCATCTTCGCCCGTTTGGGCCTTCTCGAATAGCACAAGTATGCTTCGAAGTCCCAAACGAACGAATCTAAGGCAC
>JANTGB010000149.1 GCA_024763115.1 Desulfobulbaceae bacterium
TAGGTAGTTTCCAGCCATTTGCCGGACTTACCGATTCTTCTTAATGACTGCCTGTATGGCGGCTATGATTTTTTTTACCAGCATTGGAATTTCAGCAGGGTACGGTTGGCTTTCCACTGGAATGGTAATTGTCAGTCCCCGGCGGTTTTCCGGTTGCCAGCGGTAACGAAAACGCTTATTCGGCGCTCCGGCAAAGGTAATAACCGTTGGCAGGCCGATGGCGGTGGCCAGATGCTGACAGCAGGAATCATAGCCCAGGAATATGTTGCTGCGCCTGATAACTGCGGCAAGACTGCTGACCCCGCCGTTAAAATTTATAATACCATGGGAAAAATTAATTTTTTTGCAGTCCAGCTCATTTTCCTGGACTATATCAATATTTATGCCCCTGTTTCGGGCTGATTTTATTATTTTTTCAATTCTTATTTTTTCTTCGCCGGTACTGCCGGTATCAAGAATTAGAATGGTATCAGGTTTTTCCAGCAATGCAAAGACCAGGTGTTCCTCAAAGGGATCAATCACCCTTTTTCTGCTGTCTTCGCCAACCCCGAAATTGGCAGTAGCAATAAAGGAATGTTTAAATTGCCGGAAAAAAACAGTGGCCGCTTTTTCGTGCGCTGAGCAGTTGGCAACCAGAGGCGGCACGTTGTTATTTTCATCTAAAATTTTATTCAACCACTGGTTGGTCAGTTCACTGAGCGAAAGATTTAAACCGTCAGCCGACTGATCCTGACGGGAATTAAAATAACAGGTATCCTGCTCTGCCAGCAGGGGAAGCAGGCCAAGCTGAGAAAGGCGGCTGTCAGGATCAAATACGAGGCAGGCTGCGGAATCCTGTCCCCGGCATTGCAGCTCAACCATTTCGTATAAGTCGGGCCAGAATGTCATACGATCTAATAAGTTACCCTGACGAACGTAATTAAAAGGAATATATGAGACACTATCAAGATCATAAAAAATTTCATTAATATGTCTGGGCCCTATAATTACAATCTCGGAGTTAATAAAAAACCGCTGCAGGCGTTGAGCCATAATAGAAGTAATGGCTACATCGGCCCCAACCGTAACCCTGGAAAGAATGATGATTTTTTTTATTTTTTCCCGTCTCGCTTTTATCGAGGCCGGATGGCCGGCAATACGTCGATAACGGTCAAGCAATTGTCTACTGTCCGCATAGCCCAGGCTGTTTAGCAGGTCATCTGTCCGGCGGCCGGCCGGAACACTGCGCACCAGGGTCAGCAACCTGAGAAGCACCAGGTTGCCGAGTTCAACTCCGGAGGTGGAAAAATCATCGCATAATCCTTCAATAATCACCAGATAAAGCGCTTTTACGCCCAGAGCCGCAGCTGCCGGATCAGACGACAGAGCCAGGAGGCCAAGCTGATCAATTATTTCCAGATCAGGATGTTTCCCCTGCTGCCGGCAGCGCATGAAAGATTCGGCCAGGCCCAATGCCTGATTAGCGGATATTTTTTTTATTAAAATTTTCTTAGTCAATTGGCTATCCGGCACCCTGTAAACAGTGTAAGCGTTCACCAGCACCCCATCTTCGCCCATTTGGGCCTGCTTACATAACATTAGTATGCTGCGCAGTCCCTAATGAACGAATATGAGGCACTGGTAAACGCTTACAGACATAAGTTTAGCGAAAATTTGTATCCCTGGTGAACGGTTACTAAACAGTAATGATTTTCTTAAAATCTCAAAATGTGAGAATTTACTTCATTTATCATTTTTTTACTATAGGATAGCTGAATGATAAATTGAAAAAATTTTCATGGCCAAACAGAGCATTGACAGGATTTTATTGAAATGGTAAAAAAGGTTCAATAATTGAAACTAATAGGGAGGAATGGCCGAGTGGTTTAAGGCGGCGGTCTTGAAAACCGTTGAACGAAAGTTCCGTGGGTTCGAATCCTACTTCCTCCGCCAAGCAGATGACGGAAAACGGGCTTATTTATCTGCCTGCTGTTTTCTGTCTTCTGACATCTGGTTTCTGCTGCGGAGAGGTGACCGAGTTGGCCGATGGTGCTCGCCTGCTAAGCGAGTGTGGGGTTTGAAGCTCCACCGAGGGTTCGAATCCCTCCCTCTCCGCCATTTTTGTTACTAATATTGTACGTTTTTGAAAAACACTTCTCTTATAGCTGGTATTTACTCAATTAATTTTTGCCGCCCTGTGAATTTTCAGAACAGCTCCTTCTCTCCTTAGGGCTCACTCAAAAATAACCGTAACTATTCATCTGCACGCGACAAGTCTGTCTTACATACCATTAGTATGCTACGCCGGCCTTATCACACACAGCTAAAGCACACGTAATCTCACTTCGTTCGCTTACCTCTGAACTGGAGCAAAGCGCCGCCATACAGATCAGTGGCAGGGGCGGTTTTCGCCCTGCCTGAATAGTTACAAATAACGTAACTGCTCACCAGGGTGCCGAATCTTTCCACGATCAACCCGGCTTACTTATTAATCATTCGTATGCCGACCTTACAAAGAATGGTTGACTTTTGTTTCGCTTTGCCGTAATTTTTTAGGAATTTAATTCCACTGTCATTACAGGTAAAATTACTCATGGGTCGGCAAAACAAACTTACAGCAAGTCAGGAAGATTATCTTGAAGCAATCTATCATATTTCCGCTGAAAAAATGGCAGCCAGGGCCAAGGATATTTCCAGACGTCTTGATGTCCGAGCCTCTTCGGTTACCGGAGCCTTACGCACTCTCGGCAAGACAGGGCTTATCAATTACGCCCCTTACGATCTGATAACCTTGACCGATGAGGGCCGGGTGGTTGCTGAAGAAATTGTCCGGCGACATCAGGCTTTAGAACATTTTCTGGTCAATGTTTTGGGTGTTGAGGCGAAAGAGGCGGATGAAGCTGCCTGTAGAATGGAGCATTCCGTTCCTAAAGCAATAGTTAACCGCCTGATCAAATATGCCGAGTATGTGGAAAAATGTCCTAAAGGGGGCATTACCTGGAATTCGGGTTTTGGATACTACTGCAAACACGGCTGCACTGAAGAAGATTGCAGACATTGCGTATCGGATTTTCCGGAAGAAAAATCAGATACATAAATCCCCGATCAATTATTATTGGTTCGGGGATTTATTTTTGGCCAAATCCTTTTGTGCCTGGAGGTCAAGCATATGATGACGCAGGAACCTTCCAATACCGGAATTATCTCTTTTCCTTGCCGGGTTTTTGAATTCTTTTTAACCTGCCATACATCCGGGGCTGCAACAGATAATGGTTCGGGTTGGAATTAGCCACGTTATTTCTTTACAGGCCCTTACCTCTGAACAGGAACAAAGCGCCGTCATACGGATCGGTGGTTGGAGCGGATTTTCGCCCCTACCTGAATAGTTACAAAAAAATTACATCACTGCAAGTTGCTTATCGTATGTCGAGCCGCCGTGATTCGACTAATCGGCAAGCGTAATATTGAGACCTGTCCTTAAGGCTCAGTCCACCTCAATTCCCCAGATTTCCCCGGCGTATTCCTTTATTGTCCGGTCACTGGAAAATTTCCCCATCCGGGCTGTATTTAAAATTGATTTTCTCGTCCAGGTCTGCTGATCCTGATAGGCCCGGCCCACCTCATCCTGACAGCGGAGATAATCCTCAAAATCAAGCATGAGCAGATAAGGGTCATACTGGTCAAGCAGGCCGTCGACAATGGGTTTAAAAAGTTCGGTATCCCCCTTGCTGAACGCTCCGGCCCGAATGCCGTCAATTACCTGACGAACAACCGAATTGCCTTCATAGACATCATGGGGCAAGCGGCTGCAATGCATTTTTTCATATTCGGCCTGTTCAGCGGTCATGCCGAAAATAAAAATATTCTCCTCACCCACCTCTTCCATGATTTCTATATTGGCCCCGTCCAGGGTACCGATGGTCAAAGCGCCGTTTAAAGAAAATTTCATGTTACCGGTACCTGACGCCTCGGTTCCGGCCGTGGATATCTGCTCGGACAAATCAGCGGCAGGCATGATACTTTCGGCCAGCGATACATTGTAATTAGGCAGGAAAACAACCTTTAATCTGTTACCGACCCTGGGATCATTATTAACCACATCGCCGATTGAAGTGATCAATTTAATAATCAGTTTTGCCTTCCAGTATGATGGAGCCGCCTTGCCGGCAAAAATTATGGTGCGCGGGGTTATATTCCCCTCCGGGCTGCTGATGATATGTTGATAAAGGGCAATGGCGTGCAGGGCGTTTAACAGTTGCCGTTTATACTCATGAATCCGTTTAACTTGAACATCAAACATTGAATCAGGATCAACGCTTGTCCGGCAGGTATTTTCTATTATCCGGGCAAGCTCAACCTTGTTGACCCGTTTGGCCTGTTGCCATTGTCGCTGAAATTTTTGATCGTTCGCTTTTCCTTCCAGTTTACGCAACTGATCAAGATCGACAATCCATTCTTCGCCGATAGTTTTGCTGATCAGTTCGGCAAGAGCCGGGTTTGCCTTGAGCAGCCAGCGACGCTGGGTAATTCCATTGGTCTTGCTGTTGAATTTACCAGGATAAAATTCGTGAAAGTCCTTGAATATCCGGGTTTTTAACAAATGGGTATGCAATTCCGCCACCCCGTTAACCGAATGGCTGCCGACAATGGCCAGATGGGCCATCCTCACGGTCTTTCTCTCACCCTCACCAATAATTGACATATAGCGCAGCCGGTTCTGATCACCGGGATAGGCACTGCTGATCTGATCAAGAAACCGTTGATTTATCTCATAAATAATCTGGAGATGACGGGGCAGCACCCGGCCAAGCAGGTCAACCGGCCAGGTCTCCAGGGCCTCGGGCATCAGGGTGTGATTGGTATAGGCAAAGGTGTTGACGCAGATATGCCAGGCCTTTTCCCAGCTTAACCCTTCCTGGTCGAGCAAAAGCCGCATCAGCTCCGGAATGGCAATGGCCGGATGAGTGTCATTAAGCTGAACCGCCACCTCATCGCTGAAGTTATCAAAGCTGTCATTTTTCTTCTTGAAACGGCGAAAAATATCCTGAAAGGTAGCGGCCACGAAAAAATATTGCTGCTTTAAACGCAGTTCCTTGCCTTTGACTACCACATCAGCCGGATACAGCACCTTGGATATGGTCTCCGACTGTACCTTGCTCTGTACGGCCCCGATATAATCACCGACATTAAAATAGGAAAGATCAAGCTCACGGGAGGCCTTGGCCGTCCAGAGCCGCATGTTGATAACATGATCATTTTTGTATCCCGGCACCAGCATATCACAGGCCATGGCCATGACATCCTCGGTGTCCACCCATTCCGAGCGATAGCTCCCGTTTTCATCTATATAACTGTTGACCCGGCCGTAAAAATGGACCGGAAAAACCGATCTGGTACGTTCATATTCCCAGGGAGTGCCGTAACGCAGCCAGTTATCCGGGGTTTCAACCTGATAACCGTCAATTAATTTCTGGTAGAACAGACCGTATTCATAACGTATACCATAACCATAGGCCGGAATCTTCAGGGTGGCGATGGAATCCATGAAGCAGGCGGCCAGCCGTCCCAGGCCGCCATTGCCCAGGGCCGCGTCCTCCTCGGCCTCGCGAATGTCTTCCATCTTATAGCCCATTTGCTTCAGGGCTTCGGCAGCCTCATCAAAGAGACCTAGATTGATCAGGGCATTACCCAGAGAACGGCCTACCAGAAATTCCAGAGAAAGGTAATAAACCCGCTTCTGTTTTTTGGTATAGAAACTTTTTTGAGTTTCGATCCATTTTTCAACCAGAATGTCCCGCAGGGCATAACCCATGGCCTTGTAGACATCACGATCCCCTGCCCGCTGAGGATCACGGCCCTGAAAGCTCATAATGTGATGCAAGGTGGTCTTGCGGAAATTTTCCGCCGTGGTCTCGCCGAAAATACGGCATTTCTTGTTATTGTTTTTCTTTGCGGCCATAATCCGTTATCCTCTTTTCATAATCAGTAACTGCTCACAGGGCACCGCATATTTCCGCGATCAGTCCGGCTTACGTATGACTAATACGCTGCGCCGACCTGATCACGAAAATCTACGGCACC
>JANTGB010000150.1 GCA_024763115.1 Desulfobulbaceae bacterium
TAAGCGACCGGAGGGAGACTCCCGGTAAGCGACCGGAGGGAGACTCCCGGTAAGCGACCGGAGGGAGACTCCCGGTAAGCGACCGGAGGGAGACTCCGATAGATTTTCGTGATCAGCCTGGCGCAGCATACGTAAGCGTTCACCAGCACCTTATCTTCGCCCGTTTGGGCCTTCTCGAATAGCACAAGTATGCTTCGAAGTCCCAAACGAACGAATCTAAGGCACTGGTAAACACTTACAGGACTTAAGGTTATCGTAAATTTGGTGCCCTGGTGAACGGTTACCAGCATACTGGTGCTATGTAAGACAGGCTGATCGCGGAGGTAAGAACCCTTAAAAACAGGGCATAAACTCCGACTCCGAAAATGCGGTGCCCTGTGAGCAGTTACCTCCAAAGTAACTATTCAGCTGCCCACTTCGTGAATAATAGAGAACCAGCGTTTTTTTTGCTAATCAGACTCATGGTTGATGATCTCTTTCAGGGGAAGAATCTTATATTTTTTCTGCAGTCCGGCGAATAAATTTTCAATCTCGTCCAGCCAGTATTGATAATGATCCTGCCCTGGGCTCCGGTCATGAAGCAGGATAATATCGCCGGGCCCGACCCTATTCAGGACCTTATCCGCCAGTCGCATAATCCGCCTGTTGCCCCGGTCGAAAATCCGGCAGCTGAAATTAACCGCTGTCAGGTCAAGTTCCTCTAAAACCCTTTTTAATTTCGGATTGGTAATCCCTACCGGGGGCCTGAAAAAAACGGGCCTGCACCCCAACCCGGCCAGCACATCCTGGGTAGTCTTAATATCATTTTTCAACTGCTGATAACTTCGCAGCATGAGCAGGTTGTCATGCCTGTACGAATGATTGCCGATCGTATGGCCGCACGCCCTGATTTTTTTAATTAGTTCCGGGTAAGCAAGGGCCTTTTCACCAATCACAAAAAAGCAGGCCTTAAGCTGATATTTTTCCAGGAGGCGAAGAAGAGCAGGGGTTGAATCAGGTGAGGGGCCGTCATCAAAGGTAAGGGCCACCGCAGTTACTCCTTCGGCTCCACGGCTGACTACCGGCAGAAAAAAACGGCTGCGGGGCAGGAAAGGGGCAATAAAACATATCAAGACAAAGCCGGCCAGGGGCAACAGGGCAAAAAAGGGATTAAGGGCAAAGAGACAGACAGCGAGAATAATTGCCGCAGCGCCTGTTTTTTCCGCCGGGGAAAAGGGAGTTTTTTTAGTCATTTTGTAATCTGACCGACAAGCCATACCAGCTCATTGTTGGTTGCCGAAACCCTGTTTATTTCAATGATAAAACCCGCTTCCCGAAATAAGGCGCTCATTTTCTCCGCTGAACGATAACATGGCATCATCCCGGCCCTTTTAATCCTGAAGTCTTCCAGCCGCCATGACCAGGAAGGACGGCCCTGTGGCACAACAACAAATCTTGCAACCAGCCGGGCCTTATCCCGACTCAACTTACAGCTGTTTTTTAAAAGGGTAAGAAGCGTATTATCATCCAGGTAATGAAGCATGTCCAACATTAATACCAGGTCGGCCGGGCCCGGGACATCCGGCATTTCCGGGGCCCGGCCCTGCTTGATTATTCCCCTGCTGCCGGTTACAAGTGAGGTTACCCGCACTCTTTCCGGATCAGGATCAATAGCATATATCCGGGCCTTAGGAAAATATTCCAGGCACCAGGCCGCCGGGACTCCAAAGCCGCAGCCTATATCTACTATCGTTTCTATCTGCCGACTGTCCGGCAAAATACGTTCTAACTCGCTGAACATGGGGTCAAACTTAAGCTTAAAACGGGCAAACATCCGGGGATAGGCCTCAAGCAGCCGGTACCTTGCCCGGGCCCGGCTGGTCAGTGACGCGCCGGGAGCAGACAGCCGGTCCGGGGCTGGTGAGGAAAACACCCGATCCAGCAGGGGAGGAAGCAGGATAAAGGCGCCCAGCAGGGAATAGCCGATTGCCAGAGACGAGGTCAGACCGGCGCTGTACAACAGGGAATGATCGGCAAAGCATAATACCCCGAAGCCGATAAGGGTTGAAGACCCGGCCATGAATACAGCCAGGCGCACCAGGCCATAAGATGGATGATTGGTCTGACGATATCTCTGGTGAGCCCGAACCAGGAAAATAGAATAATCAATTCCCATTCCCAAAATAACAATTGATAACATCAAACCCGGAATATCAAGGGGATGATGCAGCAGTTTCAAGGTTCCCAGAGTAGAAATATAGGCAAAGGCCACGGGCACAAGGGTAATAATGGTTAAACGCAGACTTAAAAAAACAAAAAACAGGAGAACAGTTATATTTACGGCAATTATAACAAACATTCGGGAGAAGGTTGCAAACAGCAGATTGCCTAATTTTTTGGAAAAATATTGCGGATCATATATCTTACCATATTGGCTGTAAGTTTTTACAAAGGCGGCGGAATCATAATTTTTCTCTGGGGTAAAGGTTAAAAACTGCACCAGGCCCACTTTGTTGCCGGAGGCAATTCCCAGCAGAGAGTGATATCGGGCCGGGATGGTAAGATCAGACTGCAACGCCGGGCTGGTCAGCATGGCGAAAAAGGAGGCAAAGGCGTCCGGGGCAAACCCCATGATCCGGGCTGAGTCGGCCAGTTCTTTTTTGACCTTTTTTATTCTGTTGCTATCCCAGAATGATTTCCAGGCCGCAAAATTTTCCCGGCTCCGCTCCCTGCCCGGAAATATCATGCTCGGCACAAAGGCCGGGGCCGGTCTGCCGCCTGTGCCGTCCTGTTCGATTTCAGCAAGCAGCAGATCATCTTTTTGTTGAATTTCATTAATATCGGTTCCTGAGACCATTAGATACGAACTGGACATATTGCCCCAGACCCGGTTGAATAATTGGTCGGCGGCTAAAGTGTCGTTACTTACCGTGTTCATGGCGTTTAAATCAGTATTAAATTCAGGCCCGGCAAAAAAAACCATTATCATGGCAAAAAAGAGAGCTGCTCCGGCCCATGTTTTTCCTCCCTTGCATAATTTGTCCACCAAGCGCTGCAGGGGCATGATCCTCTTGCCGGCTGCGGGCATGGCAGAAAAAATATGGGGAAAGACCAGGTGGACAAAGAGAAAGGAAAAGAAAATACCCAGGGCGGTAAAGCGGCCAAGCTCGACAAAAATGGGAAAACCGCTGAAGCAGAGAACAGTAAAAGCGCCAATAGTGGTTAATACGGCCATAATCCCCACAGACCATACTTCCCGGGCCGCCTCTCTTCCTCTTTTTACCTGGGGCGTGTTAAGAAAGAGCAGATAGGCAATACCATGATCAACGGTTATGGAAATAATTGCTCCGCCGAAACCCAGAATCATAATTGAGATGGAATGAAAAAAAAGGGAATAGACAAATAATGCCGCTGTCATCCCGGCCAGAGCCGGAACCAGTGATAAAAGGCCGATCAGGGGCCGGGGAAAGGAGATGATTAACAAGAGGGCAATACCTGCCGTGGCCAGCCATATTGCCGGTTCCACATCCCGCCTGATAATTTGTTCATTGTCAAGCGCGGCCCGGTATGCGCCCACCGGAGTCAGGGTAACCTTGTACCCGGAGCCGGCGTAATGACTGTTTATCTCAAGACTGACATTATTAATCAGCCCGGCAATTTTTCCAGCCGCAGCCGTGTCGGTTCCGGCCCGGCGCGGTTGAGCGGTTACCAGGAGATGACGGCCATCAGCGGAAAGGAGATGACCTTTGTAAATGCGGGAATTCGGGGAGGGGGCAAGCAGGGTCATTTTTGCCATTATCAGATCTTTTAAGCCCAGGGGATCAAGGCCAATAAACTCCTCCTGTCCTATGCCCTCCATGCTGCTTAGATCTGCATAAATTTTTTTGATCCTGGTCTGGATTGCCTTTGCCGTCAGTCGGGGAACGACAAGCTCATTTAACTCCTGTTCCGTAAATAACCGGGGAAGATTGCCGGCCACATGCATGGCCAGTTCCGGAATAAACTCGCCGATTTCACTCATTCCCACCCTGGCGAACAAACCGGCGGCAGCAAGTTTATGCTCAACAAACCCGGCGCACTTAACCAATTCGTCGGGATCATCCTGGTCAAGTTGTATGTCAATGGCAATTTGATCATGAATTGGATGATTAGCAAAGATATCCAGGGCATCGGCAATAACCTTTTCGTCGGTGGGCAGGGAGCGAACCACGTCAGTATCAATTTCAAGCCGGACAAAACCGATTACAGCCAGAGTGCTGAAGATAAATATTACTGTGATTAACAGGCGGAAATTGATCATTAATATAATAAATAAACAAGAAGCATAATTATCGCAACATGGCTTACAATAAGCCATATTCTCCAGCGCTGATAAAATTCATTAGACCTTTGGATAAAGGTTAAACCGCCCAGCATTCTCCGCAGTTTATCAACTTTATGGGTCTGGTTATCACTGCGGAAATCGCCCTGAAAGGAAAACATGGGATAAACAGCATAAAATTCCTTAGTTATCTGTCCTAAAAAATCATCAAAAGCTATACCCTGCCATGGTTTTCGGACTAATTCAGCAGCAAACCGCCGATTTATGCCATAGGCGTGGGCCAGACAGCGATAGTTGATTTTCACCACTGATTTTTGCCTGGTTCCTCTGCTGCGGCGGACAATGCAGCCCAGAAACAGCATGTTCCATTTTGGGCTGTTGTTAAGAAAGCGGCAGGCATCTTGCAAGCGCGATGCCTTGAATCCCTTAAAAATGACATCGTCTTCAAATATCAGGATATGCTCAGCCCCGGCAGCCAGGCCTTTTTGCAGGCAGGTAATGTGTGATTGATAAATTCCCTGTTCCCGGTCAACGGCATGTCTTTTAACAATGACGAATTCAACCAGTTTAAGCAGGCCCACTGCGGCAAATTGTCTTCTGGCCTCGGCGCGCCGGTCAGTTCGTTCATCTATTGAAATACAATAGACTTTATCGAAAAAGGCCCAGCTGTCTGCGGGATTCATTGTAGATCATAATGCCCTGCGGGCAAAAAAACATGTTTTACCATGAAGAACATGAAGCAAATGAAGCAAAAGACTGGAAATCAGTATGTTAACTTCATGCTCTTCATGAGCTTCATGGTGAGTTAATAATGATTGCTTTAAGTGATAGTTGCCGATTTCTGGAAAAGCAGTTACGAAAAAAGGGTTGATTGCTAAAACTATATTAGTGTACATTTTTATCATGAGAAAAATAAACGATCTAATAAGGCAGGCCATCCTGAAAACAGCGGAAAAGGATTTTGTCCGCCAGGCCATTGCCGATCAGGCCGACTTAAGCTCCTTCAGGGAAAAGCCTTCGCTGCTGGTTATCAGCGGCATATTCGTTATTATTTTAAGTTTTGTCCTGGGCTGGCCTGCCGTGGCCGCCCTTGGCGCTCTGGCTGTCCAGCTGGATGAACCAATGATTGCCGTGCTGGGCGGGCCTCTGACTTATGGCCTGTCCCATCTGGTTTTCCTGTTCGGCATGTATCTTTCCGGCGGTAAATATACCCTTATATTTTTTCGCTGGTTAACCAGGGTGACAATGGAAAAACTGCTGGAATGGTGCATGGAGCCTTCCCTGCAAAAAATGTAACGTAACTATTCAGCCTTAAAGGGATCAAACCTGACCCGCCACTTCCTGACCATTAAAAAAAACTGCATATTCATGCCGAGGTAAAACATGGGATGCACCCTGGGCCCTTTGATAATCCGCCGATAAAGAGAGCTTAACGAAAAAGTATATTTCCATAACGCCTTCAAGTCGTCTTCAAGTTCTATAACGCTCATACCCTCTGGGGCAAATACACAGTGCAGGGTATCATATTTTCCCAGTCACGGACAATAATTCGTTTCTCGTCTTCCAATCTTTTGAAACATGGCAGTGCCGGGATAGGGAGTTTTGATAAAAGTAAGGGCCCAGTCCAGCTGATTATCAATGGAAAAATCAAAAATTAGTGTAACTGCTCACAGGGTACCGCATATTTCCGCGATCAGTCCGGCTTACGTATGACTAATACGCTGCGCCGACCTGATCACGAAAATCTACGGCA
>JANTGB010000151.1 GCA_024763115.1 Desulfobulbaceae bacterium
CGGCACCGGTCTGATGACGAAAATCTCCGGCACCCTGTAAACAGTTACAAATACTGAGATTTGCAATCATTAGGTGCTTACCCCATGAGTAGTTACCTTTTTTCTGTTAATTTTACTTTGAGGGTAACAACTCATAGGGTAAGCGCCTATAAGTGCAAACTGGAGTATTTGTGACTGCTCGGAGTCTGCGTTTACCTTCAGGGCGCTGGTAAGCGACCAGGGGGAGACGCCGAGATTTTCATGATCAGATAATAGGCAAATAACGGACTGAGCGGATATATGGCAAATTATAGTAATTGAGAAGTTGAATTTTTCAGTTATTTATCATAATCTTATTTTAAAGAGGGAAGTGGCGTTAACGGCATTAATATTCAAAATAAAGGTCTCAACTTCATGAACGATAACCTGATTCAGAATGAAATACCTATTTTTCTGCAAATAGGCCAGACGCTGAAACTGGAAATTGAAGATGTCAGTATGCCCATGGAAAGCACCCTGGTGGGAGTTGATAACAATCTGATCATCATCAAGACCCCATCACCATATCATCTGATTGAACATAAGTTGACGAGAGGCCGAATATTCCTGGTTCGTTATATTTTTGACGGAACGATTTTTGCCTTTCAGACCAAACTCCAAGAAAGTCTTGTTCGTCCGGCCCGTCTGCTTTTCCTGGAATATCCCAAAATTATCCAGAAAAATGAACTGCGCAATCAAAAGCGATCCAGATGTTTTATTCCGGCTGTAATTTCCCATGATGAGGATAAAAATAAGGGGGCGCTGTTGGATCTCACCAAGGAGGGATGCCGCTGCAAATTAACCAAATCGGAAAACGATTACTTCCTACCCTTTAAAATAGCTGATGAGATTTCATTGCAATGCAAGTTTCCCGGAGTCAAAGCTCCTATTAAGATCACCGGGATTATTAAAAATATTTTCAAAAATAAAAATGAAATCGACCTTGGTATAAATTTTCATAAAAATACCACCAAGGTATCAAAAAAAATTATCTCCTGGTATATTTCAACAATTGAAAATTATGTCAGCAGTCAGGATATGCGCAGCCCGTAATTACTCTAAACGTTCACCAGTGCCTCACGAAATTTACCCTTCGTCCAATTTGCCCGGCTTACGTAGCACTGGTATGCCGCGCAGGGCAAATGTAACCGTTCACCTGGGCACAAAATTTACGATAACCTTCAGTCCTGTAAGTGTTTACCAGTGCCTTAGATTCGTTCGTTTGGGATTTCGAAGCATACTTGTGCTATTCGAGAAGGCCCAAACGGGCGAAGATGAGGTGCTGGTGAACGCTTACGGGCAAATTGAACAAATTCAAGGAACTGGTGAACGATTACTAATTACTCTTTCAACTTTTCGGCAAGTTCCGTAACAGCCATGGCGTAACGGTTGGAATTATTCCAGGCGGTTATGGCCTGAAAATTTGGGTAGCCCGCCACATAACGCATGCCGCCGTTTTTTAACTCCAGACCGACAATGGTCACCTTTTTGTTTCCCGGCGCAGGCGGCAGTTTTATCTTTTGAGCTTCAGCAGCTTCACTTACATCCACAAACCCCTTTCTTCCCTTTTCATAGGCCTTTCGTAATTTTTCACTGTGTAACCGTCCCCCCAGCTCCCTATAGACAGGTGCCTGGTAAACCCAGCCGAACCGTTTGAGATAATTAGCGATACTGGCCAGGATATCAGGTACTGAATTCCATACGTCCCGTTTACCATCACCATCAAAATCAACAGCATATTCCCGGAAACTTGAGGGAATAAACTGGGTCTGGCCAAAGGCCGCGCCATAGGAACCGGTAACGCTTAAAGGATCGACATTGTTGTCCCGGCAGAGAAGGAGAAAATGAACAAGCTGGCTCCGGTAAAAAGCCCGACGCCGGGGATAGGCATCAAACATGGTGTTTAAGGTTTGAAAAATCTTAAAAGCGCCCTTGTGTTTGCCAAAACGGGTCTCAATCCCCCAGATTGCCACGACTATCTCTTTTGATACTCCGATTTCTTTTTCCACCCGCTGGAGAATATCATCATATCGGCGGATTTTTTCCCTGCCCTCCCGAACCACGTTCGAGGTTATGAAAAGGGGATAATATTGATAATAGGGCCTGGCTTCCCATTGAGAATCCATTAACTCCAAGACTCTTTTTTTGATAGCAACCTGAGAAAACAAATGATCCAGCTCATCTTGAGAAAAATGATAACGCAGCCGTAATTCCTTAAATAACCCCTGATAGCGGCTGGAGGTAAGATCAATGGCCTGGCCGTCAGACACCAGGTCGGCAGCCTTAGGTTTTTCTGCGGCCATACAGCAGCAGGGGACGATAATCAACAGGACGACAATAAAAACAGACAACATTTCTCCGGTCTTCCATGCTATATGTCTTGCTCTGTTTTTCTTCATATTTTCACTGTTTCCCGGCAATATCATGAGGCAAATGTCTCCTCAAAAGCATTGAAAAAATCATCCAGCATCTCTTCCGGCAGATTGTTTATGCCGGCAGCAGCAGCCCGCCCCCCTCCGGTTGGAAAACGACGGCAGAGATCAACCGCGCCTTTTCTGCGGAGCAGGGGCGCTCTCACACTGACCATAAAGGAGCCGTCACCATTATCCACCAGCAGAGCATGGGCCCTGTTTTCCGCTTCGCGGGCCTTTTCATTGGCAAACACCCCGGCAGCCCGACGCGGCCAGGCCTGAGCCGGAAATTTATAAATTCGCCCTACAGCATTATCAATTAAGGGCACTGTATTTCTCGCCAGTTCCATATCTTGATTAAAACCCCGGCGCAGCCGGGTCAGAATATCTGAACTTTTATAAAAATCAAGGGGATTAACAAAAGGACGGACAGCCTCATAGAGAGTTGCCGGGGGAAAATGGAGATCAGCCAAAGTTTTACCGTAACCGTTATAATTAAATAACTCGCCGATTTCCCGTAATTTTGCCAGATCATTATCATCCAGGGAGAGGATAGCTGCGGCAGCACGGGCGGCAGCGTGAAGATTATCGCCAAAAGCGGCAACCACAGCCCAGGCGCGAAAACGACCGGCCAGGAGACGATCTACAATCAGGCCGGTGCATATTTCCGGATCAGGATCAATATCAGTGGTCAGCAAGTCGGATTGGGGAATTTTATCGGCGAAATGATGATCAATATAATGAACTTGATTGCCGCGTTTAAGGAGAGCGGTAAGAGCCTGCCTATTTTTAGCAAGAGAGATATCAAGTACCGTAATCGAGCTGTGGCAAATCTCCGGATCATCAGCCGGCCGGGCCAGGAGAGCAATATCCCGTTTAACCCCGGTAATCAGCCGAGCCTCTCGAGGTTCAGCCAGACGCAACTGGTGCAGGGCGCAGATACCATCGGCATCACCATTAAAGACATCATAAAATTTACCCAATTAATCACCTTAAGTTTTCATTTCCTTACAATTCACCGCTGTCACTGCTGACCCCGAGACCCTGGTCGGCAGTAAGGCCGAAGCCGATCCTTTCGCCCAGACCTACAATTGAAAAAATTAAAGCAACCTGATTATCATCAGGGGTATGAAAAGCGGTCAACTTCAGAGCCCAGCAACCGGGCTGATAAACAATACCTAATGAACTGCGCACGGTTTGACCCGCATCCAGATTCTGGATTACTTCTCCTTCCGTGGCCCAGAGAGTCGTTAGATGATATAAAAAAGATCCGTTAAGCTGATTTATCTCAGTGCCTTTAACAAAACGATAATCCAGGGCCAGATAATCGCCGTTGGCACCGGTGTAGCGGTTAAGTATATCGTAACTGTTTAATCCCTTGCCATAGACATTATAGGTTGCCGCATACCTTGCTTCAAAATTGGGCAGCGGATAAAGATCAAGGATGAGTCTTACATCGGAAAACGGCCGGTGTTTATCGCCGGCACTGGAAAGTTCGCGGCGCTGTTCATGGATGTTATAGCTCTGATTAATGGAAAAATAGCCGATATAACGACTAAACAGATTTCCTTCGTCATTCAAGCCACTTAGCAGGAAATCATTTCTGATTTCGTAGTTAAGTTTGTTTGTCTCACTCAGATGATCAAGACTGTCAAAATAAGGCAGGTCATCTTCACTGCCCACGTCCATATAATCATAGCTTATTTCCGGGCGAATGGAATGATTGAAAGTATTGATGGACCCCCAGTTAACCGCATAATCCCGGCTCAAGGTCGTACCAAGATTAATCTCAGTATCAAAGGCGGTGCGATGCTGGTTATCATCCTTATCCCAGGACAAGCTGTCAGGGCCATGATCCTCAATAAAATAAGAGGTCTGCCTGAATCCGGCCGACACCGTACCTTCCAGCCAGCTACCGCCAAAGGGTAACGGGCTGACCAGCCGGGGATTCAAATCAAACCTCTGCCCCCCTATTCCTTCTTCCCGTCGGAAATAATCATACCGGGAATCCCAGAGTAAATTCAGGGTGGTTGCCGGGACATTAAAATTTCCGGCAAAATATATATGGGGCAGAGTATGAATCTGGGATTCATCCCGATCGTCATCCTGAACATCATCAACCCCGACAAACTCGCCGCCCAGAAAAACGGAGTCCCAGCTTTTGGCAAGCTGAACACGAGATTCCCGAAAAGGTACGGTCATTTCCATCAGGCCCCGGTCAAACATATCTTCAAGGGCCTTGGTCCCGGCATCAAAGCCGACAGCGCTTTTCTGGAATTCCTGGAGATAATCCCGATCCGACACCAGATCCAGATCTATCCTTCCCATGAGGTCATTTCCGAAATCATAATCCATCATACCCCGCAGCCAGTAACGATTGGACTCATCGCGCAGAAAGCCGTCATCTTTATAGTCATCTAAATTGGGATCATTAATGCCGGCGGAATCATCCAGCTTGTCGTGCAGATAGCTTAAGGCCAAGAGGGCCTTGGCTCCTGAATCTCTCACATAACGGAATTCAGCCCCGGCCACCACTCCCCTGTCACTCAGATAACCCGGATACAGGGTCAAATCGGCGCTGGGAGAAAGATTAACAAAGAAAGGGGTAATCAGGCCGATTCCGCTGCGCTGGCCCTGGGAAAATTCAGGAAGAAGGAAACCAGTGCGCCGTTTGCGGTTAGCAGGATAAACCATATAGGGGAAATAAAAAATCGGTACTCCCTTGACCCGCAATACCGAATGCTTTAAGACCACAACACCTTCAAGATCAAGGGTGGCATCTGTCGAGCCGAAACTCCAGGGTGGTGATCCCCCTTCAGCAGTAGAACAGGTGGTCATGGTGCTATTTTGCAGATGGTAAGTAAGGTTGCCGGTTTTTTTAATCGTTTCACCGGTAAAATGGAGATTAGATTCAGGAATAAAAAGTGTTGCGTCGGTAATTATCGCGGTATTGTCATTTAAGTTTAACCCGGCCTCACAGGCGGTGACTTCTTCAGTTTCAGAATGAAAAGTGAGATTACCCCTGGCGCTGATCGTGTTTTCCTGAACATTATAACGCACCCAGTCGCCGGTGATTGTCAGCGGCGGCGTTCCCTTTTTAGTTACCGGAGTCAAGACTACATTACCCTCGGCAACAACATTTTCCGGGTTACTGAGATGGAGCATCTTATCTGCTGTTATGCTCCAGGCCCCGGAATCAGCCTGCTGGGCCGGGACAGGATCAGGCAGACCGGCAAGAAAGGTACAACAAAAAGCCAGGGCAACAGACTTCCGGTAAAATGAATGCTTTAAGGGTGAACCGTGTGACATTAATATACTTTATGGGTCAAAGGTTAAAATATTTGGTAACTGCTCCCAGGGCAGCGAACGGAGTCTACGCTTACCTCTTTCGCGATCAGTCCGGCTTACGTATAACTAATACTCTGCGCCGACCTGATCACGAAAATCTCCCGGAGTCTCCCTTCGGTCGCTTACCTGGAGTCTCCCTTCGGTCGCTTACCTGGAGTCTCCCTTCGGTCGCTTACCTGGAGTCTCCCTTCGGTCGCTT
>JANTGB010000152.1 GCA_024763115.1 Desulfobulbaceae bacterium
GTAACCCTTGATATTATAAGCAATATATTTATAAAAACATATTGTCTAACAAAAAACGGCTCCATTAATGGAGCAAAACTCACAAAGTTGGGTTAGGCGCTTACCCTATGAGTAGTTACGTTAATGGTTAAATTGTTAACTATAATGATTATCTATCATGAAAAAAGAAGAGTTAATTTTATATTGGATTGATAGCTCAGATCGTGATTTTTTGGCTATGATACATTTGTATGAAAAAGGTGACTACTCCTGGGCTCTGTTTGTCGGGCATCTGGTTGTTGAAAAGCTCTTAAAAGCATGGTATGTGCAAAATTTTTCCAACACGCCGCCGTTTATACACGATCTTGTTCGATTGGCTGAAAAAGGGGGTCTTACGCTTGATGAGGATCAAAAAGATATGTTGGATACGATTTCAACCTTTAATCTTAGAGCCAGATATGATGATTATAAAATGGAATTTCACCGAAAATGTACCCGGGAATTCACAGCAAAATGGCTTGACCAGATAAAGGAGGTTAGAGAATGGACAAAAAACAAGCTTATGGCATAGCCACCAGATATGCTGATTTTTTAAGAAAAAACAAAACAGGTATTAAGAAAATTTATCTTTTTGGGTCATGCGTCAAAGGAACAGCAAACGAAAACAGCGATATTGATTTGGCAATTGTTTTTGATATCTTGTCAGATTCTTTTGATATGCAGGTTGAACTAATGAAACTTCGAAGAAAGTTCGATACCAGAATTGAACCGCATCCTTTCAGAGAAGCAGATTTTAATACGTCCAATCCTTTTGCTAATGAAATCATTCGCAATGGATTAGAGGTGAATTGACGTCCTTTCTGACGCCTAACTTTATCAAACTTGATACTGTCCAAAAATTGTCCTGTTTTTGTCAACTTTTGCGATGTCTGTATTGAGGTCAGGCTTTACGACAAAAATCTGGTGGGAATTCCCTTTAGCTGCTTATAGGAATTTGTTTTAATTTTTAAAACTAATGATCGCCTGCAGGCGATTATTACTGAAGTGGTGACAAAAAAGGGGCAATGGCCGCACACGGCTGTTGCCCCTTTTTTGTTAAAGTTTTTTCAAATTAAAACCGATACAATATTTATCAGTAGAAAAATATTTCAGGAAACAGCAAAAAAAGTTTTAACCGAATATGGCTGAAGTTGCGGCCTGAGGTAACATCATGGCAGGATCAATAACAACACTCGGTGTCGGATCAGGAATTGATCTGCAGGGCATGCTTGAACAGCTGCGGGAAATCGACCAGGCGGTTGTTGACCGTAAACAGGAACAGATAACTGTTTTTGAAAACAAACTCAGCGAATTTACCACAGTAAAAAACAAACTCTATGCCATCAAGAGCCCTGCCCTTGATCTTTCACTGGAAAGCACCTATCTGGATCGAACCGTTTCCAGCAGCGACGAGGATGTGGCCACAGCCACTGTCATATCCGGCACCGAACCACGCAGCTCTTCCCTGAATGTAACCCAGCTTGCCACCTCAAGTTCCTGGCTCATGGGAGTCAGCGAGAGTGGCGCAGATCTGGTGGGAGGTTCTTCTGCCACTGAAAACATCTATGGTACGGCAATCAGTCAGTCATCAAGCCAATATGATGACTCCAACACCACAACAGCTCTTTACAGTGGTGGTTCCATAACCGTTAACTACGGGCCTACTGCTTCGCCAACAGCCTCTTTTACCATTAATGCCGCAGCAGACATGACTCTGGATGATCTGGTAACCGCTATTAACAATGATGCCGCAAATGTTGAAAACGGTGGCCTGGGCGCCAGCCTTAACGGCCGACTGGTTACTGCCTCGGTGGAAACCACGGACGACGGCAAAAAATATCTGCAGATAAAAAGCGACTATGTCGGCGCCTCGGGTGAGGCTCATCAGGTAGCGGCAGCCGTAACCGACGCTCACGCGGACGCTGCTTTGACCTTTGCCGCCTCTGCCAAGGAAATGACCTTTCAGCTCGGCAGCACCTTAAGCACTGATAATGCCTTGGGACTGGGAAAGACCTTTACTATTACTTACGACAACAGCGGCAGTCCGGTGGATATAAGTATTAATGCCGCTGATTTTGCCGCAGCAGACGCTGATACTTCCGGATATTTATCCTTTGCCGAGCTGGCTGAGGCAATTAATACCGACAGTGAAAACACGGCAGGCAGCGGCAGCGGCCATGGAACCTATGTATGGGCCACAGTAGAAACAGATGCCACCACCGGCAACAATTACCTGCAGGTTGTCTCTGATAACGGGGGCACAGGCCGAGATGAAAAGGTGACGATTTCTACTAATGATACAAGCCTGGGGGCGGAATCAGCCTCTATTACCAGTCAAACCGTCAGCAGTCTCAGTAATACTTTTTCTGTGGAAGTTAACGCCGGTGATACCCTTACTTCGCTGAAATCTAACATAAATGCCGATTCGGACAATAAGGGGATTACCGCATCAGTAATTGATGACGGTTCCCTGACCGATTCATTTTTTCTCAGCCTGACTGCCAACGGGGTAGGAGAAGATGACCGCATTATTTTTCCGGCCGGTCAAAATTATTTTGACGGCTTGCCCATGCATGAACAAAACGGCAAAAACAATTCGTTGAACGCCATATTCACAATGGACGGCATTAATTTTCAGCGGGAAGAAAATTCCTTTTCCGATGTGATGACCGGGGTAACCATGTCTCTGGAAAAAGCCGGCAGTGCCACCATTACGGTAAGTAACAATAACACGCAAATAAAAGAAATGATCCAGTCACTGGTTACAGCATATAATGAGGCGGTGCAGGAGGTCAGCAGTAAAAGCGATTATGATAACACAACAGGGCAGTTCGGGATTCTGGCCGACACTTCCCTGCGCGACCTGCCTCTTACTCTCCGCAACCTGATGACAACTTCAATTAAAGGCGACACCGATAATATTTCTTATGAAAAGATAGATGGCGTATTAACTAAAAAAGATACAAATGTTTATACCTTGTTTGATCTAGGCCTTGAGTTTAATAGAGACGGCAGTATTTCCCTTGATGAAGATATACTTGATTCCGCTCTGTCAACCCGTTCGGAGGAAGTTGAAGCATTTTTTCTCGGTGACTCGGATCGGGATATTAAAGGATTTGCCGACCTCGTTAATGACGAGATGAGCCGATTGACCAATGGTGAAGGACAGATAGCTGGTGAAAAAAATTCCGCCCAGGACAGAATCAATGATCTGGAAACAAAAATAGAACAGGAAAATGCCCGCCTGGACAAAAAATATGAATTATTGACTAAACAATTTATTGAATTAGACCGATATATGAATCAGATGACAAGCTTGTCAAACTATCTTTCGTCACAGTTTGACAGTATCGGTAACGCCTGGAGCAGCACAAGCAAAAAGTAGCTGCATTTATTTTTTGCTTATCATAAAGGAGAAATTTCCATGAATTCAGCATTAGCTACTAACGCCTATCGTCAATCTGAGGTTCAGAGTAAAATTCACCCGGTAAAGTTGATTCATCTGATGTATGAAAGAACCCTGACTCTTCTGGAAATGGCGGAAAAAGGGATAAACGATAATAATCCCCAGCTCAGGGGGGAAAGTCTGGGTAAGAGTATTGCTATTATTACCGAGCTTTATGCCTCAATAAAAGAAGATGACAATTCCGAGGCTGCCGGCTTTCTGCGCGGTCTTTACGGCAGCATCCTGACGGAACTTCCCAAGGTAGCGGTTGATAATGATATCGCTATAGTCAAACATGCCTGGAAATATATCAATAGACTGAAAGAAATATGGGAAAAAACCGCTATGGTTGAAGCTGGACTGCTGACATCTGCGCCGAAAAAGCAAAATACTGATGTTGAAATGGATATTTTTCATGCTCATCCCGCAAAAAAATCGGAAGTGGCGGCTGGTGTATCCGTTTCTATCTAAAAAAATGTCAACTTTTTCTAAACAGGAACTTATTGCCACCCTGAACGATTTTGTCATAGTTCAGCAGGAGCATGCCGAACTTTTACAAAATAACAGGATGAAAAGTTTGCCGCTTTGGCATAACAAAAGGCAGCAGGTCTTTAATCACCTGAAACAGTGCCTTGATAGTTTTGATCCCCATACCGAGGCAGCAGACAGCGACACAGTCCGGTTAGTAAAAAAGCAACTTGATGAGATTCTGGCTGGTGAAAAAAAACTTGC
Organism: Desulfobulbaceae bacterium; assembly: GCA_024763115.1. Lineage (GTDB taxonomy): Bacteria > Desulfobacterota > Desulfobulbia > Desulfobulbales > SURF-16 > JANTFJ01. Next base: position 4,196 of record JANTGB010000152.1, read on the forward strand.
CGCTTCAGTTAAAAATCGTCAAAATAAAATTAAAGAAACTCTGCGAAAAATGCGCAAAGGGAAAAAAGTTTTACAAAGATATGGGGGGAACCGTCTGGCAGCGGTTCAACCGACCTATATAAGCAACAATATGTAAATGGAGGTTGTCATGGATGTCAACGTAACTACCGATGTCAAGGGATATGGCGTTCCGGTCGTGCCGGCGGTTGAATTTGAAGACGCGCAGAAGCCGGCTGTGCAGCCGGTTCCGGAGAGCAGCGAGGGAATAAGTGTAAGACTTGATGATCAGGCTTTGCATAAAAAAGATGGTAAAGAAAAGCAGGGAGAAGTGACCCGTGAAAATATTAAAGAAGCGGCTAAGGAAATTCAGGATCGCTTTGAAACCATGGGCAGTTCTTTTCGCTTTGGCCTGCATGAACATCTTAAGACCAAGAGTATTGTCGGCCAGCTGAAAGACAAGGAAACCGGCGAAGTTATCAAACAGTTTCCCTCTGAAGAAGTGCTAAAGCTGCGGGAAAAACTGCAGGATTTAATCGGACTTCTTTTTGACGAAAAAGTCTGATTACTCACTGTTTTTTAAGATATTCTTCATTACCACGGCTGCCTGTCCCGGGAGCTGTCACTAGAATTGCGTCTCTTTTATCCCTCTATAGATCTCGTGAAATTTAATCATATAGTTACGCGTAAAGCCTGCAATAGCAAGAAATTGAATCATAATTGGCCACTCACTTCGTCGTGATATAAATTGTCCAAATTTTAGCAGTTAATTGTATGTACTATAACGAGGTCTGCTCTACTTTTAATTACCCTGACATCCGGGACAAAAATATGTTGCCCGGCCGCCGATAACACTTTTTTCAATTGTGCTGCCGCATAATTTGCATGGTTCATTTTCCCGACCGTATACCATGAGTTCAAGCTGAAAATATCCCTTTTTACCGCTGCTGCCCACAAAGTCGGCAATAGTGGAACCGCCCTGCTCAATGGCCCGGCAAAGAATTTTCGGGGTGAAACGCACAATATTCTCCCACATCGGCCTGGTCAGGGAGCCGATGGGCATTGTCGGGTGAATGCGGCAGTAAAAAAGAATCTCATTGGCGTAAATATTACCTATCCCCACTACCATCCTGCTATCCATTAAAAAATTCTTGATTGGCTGAATTCGCTGTCCGGCCTTTTGTTTAAGGTAATCTGTGGTAAAATCAGCCGACAGCGGTTCCGGCCCCAGCAGGGCAAAAGGCTTTTTTTCCTCAAATTCTTCCCGACTCATAACCTGGACAAGACCGAAGCGCCGGGTGTCGTTGTAACGCAGTTCCATATCGTTATCCAGGCGGAAACGCAGATGGTCATGAACGGCCTGCGGGGCATTGGCCGAAAAAAGACCCAGTTTGCCGCTCATACCAAGATGGATAATTATAATAGCCTGATTATCCATTTCAATAAGCAGATATTTTGCCCGCCGCCGAATATCTGTAATCTGCTGATTTTTTACCAGTTGTTCCAGTTTTTTTCGCGGGATGGGGAGACGCAGTTTTTTGCCGCTGAAATAAATTTCACAGACAGTGCGGCCGGGTACCAGGGGGGCCAGGCCTTGTTTAACAACTTCAACTTCGGGTAATTCCGGCATGATTTTACATGTATCCTGTCAATGTCGTTAACTACTCATGGGGTAAGCGTCCTAACTTCGCTAACCCCTGTAATTGTAACTGGTTACAGGGTGCAGGTAAGCGACCAGCGGGAGACTCCGATAGA
>JANTGB010000153.1 GCA_024763115.1 Desulfobulbaceae bacterium
CCTACGGGTTAACAAAATTAAAAATATCCGTCAATATAAGACACTGACATGACAATTGAACGACGGTTGGCAAAAAGATATGCTACTGAAGAAAAAGTTAATCTTTTTCTTCGGGATGCGGCAGATTCACAAAGGTTGACGGAAACGGTAGAGGCAAATCTGATTGATATCTCTCTACATGGAGCCGGGATCAGGCTGTTACAGGTTGTTATTGACGGAAATCATATTTTTTATGCCCCTCTTGATTCGCCGGACAAGGTATTATGCCTTGAATTCCCTTTGATAACAACGGATGATGGAGATCCTTTTGTCATCCCGACACGCCCGGTGTGGCTTGACCGCTGCCTTGAAGATTCAAAGGCTCCCTTTAGAATCCGGGTTGAATTTCTGGAAAAATTACCTAAAGATATTTTACAGATAGTGCTGAAAGACTGAGTATCACTTTGCGGCAGATGCTTCTGCCGCAAAGTGATACGCTTTTTTTCGAGTCATCGGGTTTAACAACCTTCAACTGCCTGCTTTTTAACGGTTTTGACCTTCAGGTTGTCGCCGGCTTTCATTTTTTTCGCCTTATTTCCACAATCCATTGTGACAATATTGTCAGTGACTTCAGTTACAACGCATTTGGCGCTGGAGGCCATGCTCACGGCTGCGGAACTGAAAATAAAAGTAATTGCCAATAAAGTTGTTGTTAACTTTTTCATAATGTTACCTCCGTTGATTTAATGTTAATGCCTTGTGCATAAAATTGTCCTGTTTCTCGACTTCCGACTTTCGTTTTCCGTTATCTGTCCTCTGATGTCATTTCCCGTGACATTGCTTGCAGCTTGTCGGCCCAGTTGTTTTTTTAGCCTTTTTCATCTTTTTGTGACAGTTCAGACAAATACCATGGATAAAGTTTTTATATTTTTTGCCGCCGCCATTGGCGCTAACGGCATTTCCCAGGCGGTCACAGGGTGGCTGACCTGTAATGGCAGCCTGATCAGTCGCCCCGGTATGGCAGGCCGCGCAGGTAAAGTCGTCCGTATAAGGCTTGTCGGAAAATTCCTGGTTGCCCTTTACATATTCGGCATGGGCTGTGTGCTTAAAGCCTTTTACCTCTTTCTTGTCTTTACCGATACCAGGCAGGTCGGCACAGGTTGCCTGAATATTGATATCAATGGTGTCGGGAATTTTTTCCTGGTCTGCGGCGAGCAGCGGTGTCTGGAACAACATGACTGCCGCCCAGGTCAGGGCCGCGCCTTTTAAAAATTTTGTCGCCTGGTTGCTGTTTTGTTTCATGGTCTCCTCCTTTTTTAAGGTGGTTAAAATAATCATCTAATCATCCATGCTTTGTTGCCTAAACTTTACGGATTAATTCAAAAAATAAATAGAGGACATCGGGGCGAATCATCCTTCCAGTAGCTGGATGTCTGGTAGACATATAATTATTTCAAATAGTTAAAATTTTACATGTCGGGTTACATGCCGGTTTTGCCGGGTGAAACAGACAGGATATTTATCTTTATGGCGATAAAAGAGGATGAAAATTATGATAATTTTGAGTTAAATAATAAATATTGAACCAAAAACAATCCTGCTTCCGATCTCTGATTTCTTATTTCCGGTTTTTGAAATGTTAAAAATAGATGGTGATAAAGTTCGCAAACTGCGGGAAGACCAGGGCCTGACCCAGCTTTTTCTGGCAACCAGCGTTGAGGTCACGACTGACACGATATCACGCTGGGAAAATAAGCGTTATCCCACCATAAAAAAGGAAAATGCCCTTAAACTGGCCGCAGCCCTTGAGGTGGATATTGAAGATATTCTCCTCCAGGATAATGAGCCGGAAAAAGTTCTTGAAAATAAAGTAATAAACCAGACGGTTGAAGCTGAAACGGTTCCGAAAAAGGGAAAAAATCTCTTATTTGTTCCCTTGCTTCTCCTGCTGGCCGGGATAGCGGCCTGGCTGCTGAAGCCTTCTTCTCCGGAAGTTAATGTTTACGGTCGCCGTATCCTCCCCGCCCATACTCCGGTCGGTCAGCCCTTTCCCGTTATAATTCGTATTGATATCGGCAGTAATGCGGAGGCGGTTTCGCTGATTCTCAAAGAAATTGTTCCCCCTGATGTCCGGATAATTCATGGCTCCCCTGAATTTTCCACTCTTGATCGGAAAAAGGGATCAATGAAATGGATAAAAAAAATTGACCGGGACATGGTCTTTGGCTATCTGGCAGGCACTGAGCCGGATTTTCAGCAGAAAGGGTTGCGATTTTCCGGCACCATAACCCTAAGGCGCAAAGGGCAGCGGACTAAAAAGGTTCACGGCGATGAAAGTCTTGGAATTGCTCCCTTTCATTGGGCAGACAGTAACATGGATAATAAAATAAGCGATGAAGAAATATTGATGGTCTATGATGAATACAGTGATCTCAAGGAATTAGGATTAAATATTGACCTGATTGAGGAAATGTGGCTGGGAGCCGGATATGACTATGACCAAAAACAGCATAAATTTATTATCAAGGAATAACCGAAGAGGAGAAGGAATGAAAAAATTGACTTGCCGCAGTCTGTTTATGATTGGCGTCCTCTGTGCCGGCCTGCTTGGCTGCCTGACGGCACTTCCGTCTACTGCCAGGGCCGGCGGCATTGTTTCCTGTAAATATCTTAGGGCCGGAGGGCATAATATTCAACTGGAGTTACAGGTAGCGGGCAAGGCCCCGGTTACCATAATTGTGTTGCAGAATTTTCCGGTCGGGGTGAGAATTGTTGATTCCCGCCCGGCCATGAAGAAATATAACAAGAAAAAAGGTCAGGCCAAGTGGTTGTTAAAAAACGTCGGACCCGGCAGAAAGATTCTGTCAATGGAACTTGACAAATCTGTAAAACCTACTGAAATTAATGGAGAATTACGTTATAGGCCACCGAATGGCGGGCCAATGGAAACAATGTTGATCACCCCTTGATTTCGGTAATAATACCACGAATTTGTTTTTCTTTTTTTTCAATACTGCGAGTAAGGTAAAACTGCCCCATGGCACGGCGCAGATTATGCTCCGGGTCTCTGGTTTTAAAATAGATATTGTCGGCCAGAAAATCGTTGAAAAAACGTACCCCCAGCTCAAAGGGAATCAGGTTGATTGCCGAAAAAATATAATTATATTCCCCTGGGGTAATAAATTTTTCAGCTTCGCTAAAATATCCCTGAAGAATTATCCGGCAGAGATCAAGGTCAAAAGATACTTTTTCAGGATCAACGGCCTCCTCGCCGGCCTGGTTACAGCAGGAACGGAGACAATCGCCGATATCATAATGAATCAGCCCTGATTTTACCGTGTCAAGATCAATCAGGCACACTACCCGCCCGCTCTGCTTGTCTATCATTATATTATTAATCCGAGGATCTCCGTGAATAATTCTCTGCGGGATATATTGCCCCGCTTTTTCCAGGACTTGCGCCAAACTCCGGCGCTGATCAATAAACTTACGGCAGAATTTAATTTCCGGGCCTGTTTTGGGGCCTGATTTTATTCGAGAATCATAAATCTTTAGATATTGCGGCGTCCGGTGAAATCCCGGCAGGGTGTCATGCATTGCCGTCGGATCAAGATTACTCACCAGCCGATGAAAAAGTCCAAGGCCCCGTCCTGTTTCATGGGCATGATTTTGATCTTTGATTTTTTCATGGCATTCGGCTTTTTCTATAAAACTCAACATTCGCCAGACAGATGAGTCGGCCCGGAAAAAATCAGCTCCGTTTCCGGTGGAATACAGTTCCAGCAGCCGCCAGTCGGCAGGGGATATATTTTCTGCTTCCAGCTGCCGGCGCATGTGGTCGGTTAACCTGCGGATATTTTCCATGATCAGCTCAGGCCGGGGAAAAACCTGATTGTTAATCCGTTGCAAAATACATCTTTTCGCCGGTTCAACGGCAAGATGAACCACAAAGGTATCATTAATATTACCATTACCCCAGGGCTCTATGGCAATGACTTTTCCCGGCAGCTGAAATTGAGCGCAGATATATGCCGGATTGTTCATTGTATTAATTCGCTTTCCAGCCAATCAAGGTATGACCTGCCGGCATGGAGAATCGGCGTGCCGATAATCTCCGGCACCTCATAGGGATGGAGACTTACCACCAGCCTTTCAATTTCCGGAAAGAGATCGCTACGCGTTTTGGCTACACAGACAAATTCCCTGGCCTTTTCAATATTTCCCTGCCAATGGTAACGACTTGATATCGGGCTTGAAATCTGGACACAGCCGGCCAGTCGTCTTTCAACCAGCTCGGCTGCGATTTTTTTCGCATCCGCCTCTTTTTCGACAGTGACGGCAACCTGAATAAACTGGGCGCTCATTATAATTCTCCATTATAAAGTAACTACTCACGGGGCAAGCATCCCAACTACGCTAACCCCAGTAATTGTAACTGGTTACAGGGTGCAGGTACGCGACCATCGGGAGACTCCGGGAGATTTTCGTGATCAGGTCGGAGCAGCGTATTAATCATAAGTAAGCCGGACTGATCGCGGAAAGAGGTAAGCACCCTTAAAAACAGGGCTTAAGCTTCGACTCCGTTCGGTGCCCTGTAAGCAGTTAGCTTAATTCGAGTTTAGGAAGCAGCCGACCCACTAAAGTTGCATAAAAAACTTTTCCGGATTTTGTTGGGTTAGAGGTTTGCAGACAAACTCGATATGCATTGAGCCCTTAACCCAACCTGCCGGAGACATAGGGTCGGCCCTCAAGGCAGCCTTAATATTCCCCTATGTCATAGTCATATAATACTTGACATCAAAAGTAAATATTGGTATTTGCTTTACGTTTACAATTGGTACGATTTGCAGGCGCGTAGCTCAGGGGGAGAGCGCTACCTTGACACGGTAGAAGTCGGCGGTTCAATTCCGCCCGCGCCTACCATCTTATTCAAATTTCGCGATAATTGTTTATCGCGAAATTCATTTGTAACTGTTAAGATCCAAACTGGGTGAATTTTAAAAATGAGGTTATCAGAAGCTCCACCGGTTCACGACATCTGAGCGGAATTAACCGTCCCCTGTCCTCTGTCTTCTGTCTTCTGTCTTCTGTCTATATGATTAAACTTTCCGTAAAGGATGGCAAAAGTCAAAATTTTGCCGTTGGGACAACAGCAGCTGAGGCTGTTAAAGCCCTTTGCTCCAGCAAGGAGCGGAAGCGGACTCTTGCTGTCCTCCGGGACAATGGCGAGCTTATTGACCTTGCGGTTCCTCTTGATGCTGATCTTGAATTCAGCCTTATTACTACTGATTCATCTGAAGGATTGAATCTTCTCCGCCATAGTGCCGCTCATGTAATGGCCCAGGCAGTGATTGAACTGTTTGGTCCGGATATCAAGGTGGCCATCGGCCCGGCCACAGCTGACGGCTTTTACTATGATTTTGACCGGAAAGAGCCTTTTACCCCTGATGACTTTGCTGCAATTGAAGAAAGAGTCAGGAAGATTGCCGGGGCTAATCTGCCTTTCACCAGGACAACAATGTCCAGGGATGAGGCCCGGCAATATTTTGCCGACAGGGGGCAGGATTACAAGGTTGAGCTCATTGATGATATTGAGGATGATACGGTTTCTCTATATCAGCAGGGTGATTTTATTGATCTCTGTCGGGGGCCGCATATTCCTCATACCGGTTTTCTCCGGGCCTTTAAGCTGATTCGCATTGCCGGGGCATACTGGCGCGGCGATGAAAAAAATCCCATGCTCCAGCGCCTGTACGGCACGACTTTTTTTAATCCCAAGGATCTGAAAAAGTATCTGTATCAGCTGGAAGAGGCAAAAAAAAGAGATCACCGGAAACTGGGGCGTGAGCTGGAACTATTTACTATCAGCGATCAGGTCGGCCCCGGTCTAATTCTCTGGCAGCCCAAGGGCGCCCTGGTCAGAAAACTGATTGAAGATTACTGGAAGGAAGAGCATTATCGTCATG
>JANTGB010000154.1 GCA_024763115.1 Desulfobulbaceae bacterium
CCTTAGATTCGTTCGTTTGGGACTTCGAAGCATACTTGTGCTATTCGAGAAGGCCCAAACGGGCGAAGATGAGGTGCTGGTGAACGCTTACTATTTTGTTTATCCTGCATGTGGTTAAATTATTATGCTGTTAACATGTTGAACTGCTATGGTAAATTTCCCCTGTGCCTTTTAGGCGGGTTGCCTTAAACCCGCCTTTTTTTGTTATTTATAGCGCAACTATTCAACTTAATAGTTACGGTTCAAAGTTATGAGTAAAAAAATATCACTGAAAAAACTTGCAGATCTGGTTGAGGCCGAACTTTTCGGTGATGATTTAATAATTTATAATGTAAACAGCCTTGAAGCAGCGAAAGAAGGTGAGATAACCTTTATTGTCCGGCCGAATGAGCTGGAAAAAATTGCCGCCACCCGGGCTTCGGCAGTCATTGTCCCGGAGTTCAACCGGGACAGCGGTAAGTCTCAACTGAAGGTAAAAGATCCAAATCTTGCCGCTGCCGTCATTCATAATTTTTTTATGAAGCATGACTTTAAGGCTGAAGGTATTCATTCCTCGGCCCATATCGGTATTGATTGTCATATCCCTGCTGCCGTCAGCATCGGCCCCATGGCTGTTCTGGGCGACCGGGTAAGGCTGGGAGAGCGGGTAGTCATTTATCCCGGTGTTGTTCTCGGCAGCGATGTGACCATCGGCGCTGATACGGTTATAGGGGCCAATTCCACTGTTTTGTCCGGTTGCCTGATCGGCTCAAATGTTTTAATCCACAGTGGCGTGGTTATAGGCTGTGATGGCTACGGCTACGCAACCGATGCCTTGGGAAACCATGTCAAGCGACCCCAGGTTGGTATTGTCCGCATAGAAGATGAGGTTGAAATCGGCGCTAACGCCTGCGTTGATCGGGCCACCTTTGGCGAGACGGTGATTCGTCGTGGAGCAAAAATAGATAATCTTGTCCAGGTCGGTCACAATGTAGATATAGGCGAAAACAGTTTACTGGTAGCTCAGGCAGGTATTGCCGGCAGCACCGTGCTGGGTCGAAATGTCGTTTTAGGAGGCCAGGTTGGGGTGACCGGCCATGTTAAGCTTGGTGACCGGGTTATGGTTGGAGCTCAGTCAGGGGTTATTAATAATCAACCGTCTGGTGCGGTTATTTCCGGGACTCCGGCCTTTGCCCACCGACAGTGGCTGCGGTCAAGTTCGGCCTTTACCGGACTTCCGGCCCTGGCTAAAGAGATTAAAAACCTGCGAGCTGAAATTGCCGAAATTCGTAAAAAGTTACAAGAAATGAGGAATAAGTAATGACTACCGAACAACCTGTTGAGATTAAGGAAATTTTAAAAATGCTCCCCCATCGTTTTCCCTTTATTCTGGTAGACCGTATCCTGGAATATGAAGCCGGGTCGAGCATCAAGGGTTTAAAAAACATTACTATAAATGAACCTTTTTTCCCCGGTCATTTCCCGGTAGAGCCGGTCATGCCCGGAGTGCTGATTGTTGAGGCCATGGCCCAGGTAGGTACCCTGCTGGCCTATCTGACCATCCCGGAAATGATCGGCAACAAAATTGTTTATTTTGCCGGAATAGATAAAGTTCGTTTTCGCCGCAAGGTCATCCCCGGAGATCAGATCATCTTTGACCTGAACATCCTGAAGCGGAAAAAAAGAATAATTAAAATGGCGGCCAGGGCACTGGTTGATGATCAGCTGGTTACTGAGGCTGAACTGTTGGCCAGTATTTCTTAATGAGTAAAAACATGAAAATTCATCCAACCGCAGTTATTGATCCCGCAGCGGAGCTCGATTCATCCGTATGTGTCGGAGCATATTCAGTTATTGAAAAAGATGTCCGTATCGGCATAGACAGCATCGTTGACGGCCATACCATTATTTCCGGGCCCACGACAATAGGCGAACGGAACCGGATCGGTTCTTTTGCCTGTATAGGAGCCGCACCCCAGGATATTCATTACCAGAACGAACCAACCCGCCTGACCATAGGCAATGATAACTGGATCAGGGAATATTCCTCACTGCACCGGGGCAGTCCCGGCGGCAAGGGCATAACTGTTATTGGTAACAGTAATCTGTTAATGGCCTACTGCCATGTGGCACACGACTGCCGGCTGGATGATAATATTATCATGGTAAATAATGCCACTCTGGGCGGCCATGTGGAAATCGGCAAACGGGCTAATATCGGTGGCATGGTGGCGGTTCATCAGTTTACCCGCATTGGTGAATACTCATTTATCGGTGGAATGTCCGGCATCAGCATGGATGTTCCGCCATATATTATTGTGGCCGGTATCCGCAACAAAATGCAGATTCGCGGAATTAACCGAATCGGCCTGAAGCGGGCCGGTTTTTCCGCTGAAACCATAAAAAATCTTTCCCGGGCCTTTAAGATAATTTTTAAAACCCCGGATCTCCTTCTCCAGGAGGCCCTGGCTGAAGCTATTACGATAATTCCGGACTGTAAGGCCGTTCGTCATCTGGTCAATTTTTTCAAGGAATCAGATCGGAACGTAATGAGATTAAGCACGGATGACTAAGATCGGCATTATAGCCGGGGGCGGTCAGTTTCCCCTGCTCTTTGTTGACGCGGCCAGACGGCACGGCAGAAAGGTTGCCGTTGCCGCCCATCGAGGTGAAAGTGATTCCGCTCTTGAAAAGGCGGCTGACAGTATCTGCTGGATAAAACTTGGTCAGCTCGGCAAGATCATCAAATTTTTTAAAAAGGAAGGGGTGCGGGAGACCGTTTTTGTCGGAACCATTACCAAAACCAGAATTTTTCGTGATATCCTCCCTGATCTCAAAGGGTTGACCCTCTGGAACAAGATTGATGTCAAACAGGATGACGCAATCCTGCGAGCTGTTGCCGGAGAAATTGAAAAGGAAGGAATCAAGGTAATTGAGTCCACCATCTTTTTAAAGGATCTTCTTTTCCCCCAGGGCATTCTTACCAAGAAAAAACCCTCCAGGGCCCAGTTTGCCGATATCAAATTCGGCTGGAAAATGGGCCGGGCCATCGGCGCGCTGGATATTGGTCAATGCGTGGTGGTGCGGAATAAGACCGTGCTGGCGGTTGAGGCCATTGAGGGAACAGATGCGGCCATTAAGCGGGGCTGCGCTCTGGGCCGGGAAAAGGCGGTGGTCGTTAAATTGCGCAAACCGAACCAGGATTTTCGTTTTGATCTACCGGCCACGGGCATAAAAACCATTGAAACAATGGTGGAATCAGGCGGCGCCCTGCTGGCGGTTGAGGCCGGACAATCACTGCTTTTTGACCAAGATAAGATGATCGGGCTGGCCGACGAGGCCGGAATTGTTGTCCTGGGGGTTACAGAGTCGGCTAATGGCGAGCTGAAGTTTTGAATTTCAGCTGTCAAAGACCATTTTTCACCTGTCATAATTACCATGAAAGCCATGATCCTTGCCGCCGGGTTCGGTACCCGGCTTAAGCCCTATTCCCTGCTCCGCCCCAAACCTATCTTTCCCGTGCTTGACGAACCTCTTATCCGCCGGACAATCAGGCAGCTGCGTCGACATGGCTTCAACAAAATCATTATTAACGCTCATTATCTGCGAGAACAGTTTGTCGGGCTGTTGAGACGCGAAAAAAATATCCATCTCCAGCTTGAAGATAAAATTCTCGGCACCGGCGGCGGTCTGCGCCAGGCTTCAGTCAAGCTGGGCAAAGAGCCGGTACTGGTGATCAACGGTGATATATGTCATGATATTAACCTGGCCGCAGTATATGCCGAACATCTACAGTCCGGGGCAGACGCAACTCTCATTCTCCATGATTATCCCCGTTTCAATAATGTCTCGGTTAAGGGTGACAGGATTTGTTCATTTGCTGAAAAGGGCGGCCGGCAACTGGCCTTTACCGGTATTCATATTCTAGCCCCAGCCCTGCTTACCATAATTCCGCCGGATACCTTTTATAATATTATTGACTGCTATCGTTACTGGATAGCCAGGGGAGCTTTTATCAGATTTCAGCAGATCACTGACTGGTGGACAGATATGGGAAGCCCGGCTGATTATCTGGCCCTGCACGAAACTTTGCTTAAACGAGAAAAAACATCTTTTTTTCTTGGTTCCGAAGTTGAGCTGGGCCGTGAAGTGAAATTTGTCGACTGGGTATGTATCGGCTCCGGAGCCCGGATCGGTCGTGGGGCCAGGTTATCCGGGGTGGTGGTCTGGGATGGCGCCGAGGTGGCGGCTGAGGCTGATCTTCAACACGCAATCGTGACGTAAATGCATAGACAAATCCAGCAGTTGCTGGCAGCAAACAATCTTTTGCCTTTTGCCGCATGGCAGATAAGCAGACTGACCGGCGATGGTTCCGACCGGATATTTTATCGACTGACAAGTGATGAGGCCGCGCCCCTGATCATTGTTTTTCCCGGTAAAACCAACCACAAAGGGCTGCATGAGGCCAGGGCCGCCTTTTTGCTGGGCCGTCATTTTCGCGCCAAAGGTATTGCCGTGCCGGATATTCTCGGTTTTGCCGAGCAAAGCGGGGCAATAATTTTTGCCGATCTTGGCGACGTTCATCTGCAGACCCTGGTCAGGGAACAGCCTGATCAGCTGCTCTCCTGCTATGAAAAAACCATTGACTCTCTTATTGCTTTCCAGTTGCGGGGACGGGATGATTTTCCCCTGGCCGCCTGCTGGGATACGGCCTGCTACGACCGGCAGCTTATGCTGGAGCGGGAATCAGGCTATTTCGGCCGGGAATTTTGCCGGGGGTTGCTGGGAATCGATACCACTGAGGTCGAAGAAGAATTTCAAAAACTAGCCGATTGGGCCGCCGCGCAGCCGACTGATTTTGTCCTGCATCGTGATTTTCAGTCGCGCAATATCATGATGAATAAAGATCATCCCGTAATTATTGATTATCAGGGCGCCCGGCCCGGCCCTCTGGCCTATGACCTGGCCTCTCTGCTCCTTGATCCCTATGTGGAGCTTGGTTTTTCTCAACAGCAATATTTACGAGAATATTATCTGACCAAAATCAGTAAATTGATTAAGATAAAGCATGATGAATTTTTGGGTGGTTTTTATTATCTGGCTCTGCAGCGTAATTTGCAGATTCTCGGGGCCTTTGCCTTTTTAAGTCAAAAAAAGGGCAAAATATTTTTTTCACGCTATATTAACCCGGCGCTCAGTTCTCTTGACAAACTATTGCAGGAACCGGCAGGCCGGGATTTTCCCCGGCTGCGCGAACTGGTCGAATCGGCCGGAAACAAACTAAGGGCTCACTCAAAAATAACTTCGCATTCTAAGGCGCAATCTGAACATTTAGAAAAGCGATCTGCAATTATGCAATCCTCGACGTAGCTCTGCTATGCCTGCGGTTGCTTGCAATTAGATCACTTCTCTGAATGTCCATATTACACCTTATCTCTACTAATTTATTTTTGCGTGAACCCTAAGCAAAACCAGACAAACCAATGCAACCAAGCAAAATAGTAGCCCTTGTCGGTCGGCCCAATGTGGGCAAATCAACCCTGTTTAACCGGTTGATCCGGGCCAGAAAGGCCATCGTTGATCCCACCCCCGGAGTGACCCGTGATCGCCATTACGAAAAGGTTAACTGGGATGAACGGGAATTTATCCTGATTGATACCGGCGGGATTGAGTTGAACAAAACTGATAAAATTCCGGAAATGATCCGGGAACAGAGCCTGCAGGCCGTGGCCGAAGCCGATATAATTCTTTTCATGCTTGACGCTAAAGAGGGATTACTAAACGAAGATTATGAAGTTGTCGAGCTGCTGCGCCGTACCAGCAAGCCGGTCTTTCATCTGGTCAACAAGGTTGACGGCCCGGAGCGCGAGGATATTCTCCTGGCCCCTTTTTATGAACTGGGAGTGGCGCAGTTATGGCCCATTTCGGCTGAACATGG
>JANTGB010000155.1 GCA_024763115.1 Desulfobulbaceae bacterium
CCTCAGCCCCGCTGTTGGCCAGAAATATACGGGCGGCAAAAGAATTTTCCACCAGCAGTTCAGCCAGCTCGGTCTGGGGAATTGTATGAAAAAGATTGGAGACATGAACCAGTTTGGCGGCCTGAGCGCAGATGGCCTCAGTTACCGGGGGATAGCAATGCCCCAGGCTGCACACTGCGATGCCGGAAAGGAAATCAAGATATTCCCTGCCCTCGGTGTCGGTCAGCCGACAGCCGGAACCGGATTCCATAACCACGGGAAAGCGGCCATAGGTATTGATGAAAAATTTATTACTCTTTTCCTGCCAAACGTTCATAAAACTATCTCCGTGCCCACCCCTTCCCTGGTAAAAATTTCCAGCAGAACAGCATGCTCCTGGCGACCGTCGATAATATGGGCCTTGCCCACTCCGGCCCGGATAGCATCCCGGCAGCATTTGATTTTTGGAATCATGCCGCCCACTGCCGTGCCGGATGCGGTTAATTCATCGGCCTGGTCACAGGTCAGAGAATGAATTAATTTTTTGCTTTCATCCAGCACGCCGGCAACATCGGTGAGCAGCACCAGTTTTTCCGCCTTGAGACAGGAGGCAATGGCCCCGGCCACCAGATCGGCGTTAATATTATATGACTGCCCGTCTTCTCCCACCCCGACCGGGGCGATTACCGGAATAAAGTCCTTATTTTTAAAGGCATTAAGCACTTCAGGGTTAACATGGGTTACGGCCCCGACCCGGCCCAGATCAATGAGCTCCGGGGGGGCGTCTTCCGCCTGGTTCTGCATGATGGTCATTTTTTCGGCCTGGATAAGATCGCCGTCCCGGCCCGAAAGACCGATAGCCTTGCCGCCGTTATAATTGATCAGTCCGACGATTTCCTTGTTGACCTTGCCGACCAGAACCATTTCCACCACATCCATGGTCTCGCCGTCGGTAACCCGCATGCCCTGGATATAATTGGACTGGATATTCATTTTCTGGAGAAACTGGTTAATCTGGGGGCCGCCGCCATGAACCACTACCGGATTAATGCCCACATATTTCATCAAGATAATATCCAGGGCAAAATTTTTCTTCAGATTTTCATCAACCATGGCATGACCGCCATATTTAATCACCACTGTTTTATTATAAAATTCCTTGATATACGGCAGGGATTCAATAAGTATATGAGCTGTATCGGTATTTGTTTTCATATTGCGGACAACATAGGTTTTTGTTAAATCTATTACGTAGACGGCTGATCAAGCGGGTAATTCCCTGGAAAAACGGCTATCTTACCTGTAGTTATTAGAGATGTAAAGAGCCCTCTTTACTTTCTCTGCTTCTGCCGGTATCATTTATAAGCAGACAAAATATCAAAGAAGTGACCGTTAGCTGTCAGTTTCCATATTAACCACTTGTTTTTAAAAAGATTTTTTGTTAATAACAGCATCGGCTATCGACAGGTAAATCTTGAATGACAGCGTATAACATTACCTTGTTACAAGCGCCCAGGCTGCGAGGACAACAACATAAAACATATGAAAAATAAATTATCAACTATCATTCTGGCTCTTGTAGGTATAATCGCCATATGCGCTCCTGCTTTCGGGGCTCAACCGGTTACGCCGATCAAAAAAAAGCCACAGCAGCCGATTCATATCGAAGCCGACAAGATGGTTTCCAGGCAAAAGGAAGACGCGGTTGTTTTCAGCGGTAATGTCCGGGCCACCCAGGGTGAGCTTATTTTAAACGCAGATACAATGACGGTCTTTCATAATAAGGAAAACGCCGGGAAAACGGAAAATACCGGGGGCCAGGGTAAAATCAAGAAAATGATCGCCACCGGCAATGTCAAACTGACTAATAAAGGCTGGGTAGCAACCGGGGATCAGGTGGAATTTTATTCACAGAGCAGAAAGGTTCTCTTAAAGGGCAACACCAGAGTCTGGCAGGGAAATAATATTATCACGGGCGAGACCATTGAGCTTGATCTTGACGCGGACACCACGATTATCGAACCTGATACTGAAAAGGGCGGGCGGGTAAAGGCTTTCTTTTATCCCGACTCAGAGCAATAGCCCATGCTTCTGCAAACCGAAAAGATAGTCAAGCAGTATCGCAATCGGCGGGTGGTGAATGGTATCAGCTTAAAGGTGGAGTCCAAATCAATTATCGGTCTGCTGGGGCCCAACGGGGCCGGCAAAACCACCACCTTTTACGCTATTGCCGGTTTTATCCATCCTGATGAAGGCCGGGTACTGCTCGACGGTGAGGACATTACCGATCTGCCCATTCACAAGAGAGCGCTGAAAGGAATATCTTACCTGGCCCAGGAACCATCTGTTTTTAAGCAGCTTACCGTTAAGGATAATGTTAAAATTATCCTTGAGCCCCTGGGTTTATCCAAAAAAGAAATAGACAGGCGGATTGACAAATTAATGGCTGAGTTAAAAATAGAGTATCTGGCTGATAATTTAGGCCATGCCCTGTCCGGCGGAGAAAGAAGGCGGGTGGAAATCATGCGGGCTCTGGCCACGGAACCGCGTTTTATTTTGCTTGATGAACCCTTTGCCGGAATTGATCCCCTTTCCGTGGCTGATCTGCAGGAAATAATCAAGGAGTTGAAGAATAAAGGGCTTGGGGTTCTTATTTCAGATCATAATGTCAGGGAGACCCTGACGGTCTGTGATTTTGCCTATATCGTTAATAACGGCCGGATTTTGACCAGCGGGGCCGCAAATGATATAGTGAATAGTGATGAAGCCAGGAAAATGTATCTTGGTCGGGATTTCAGTCTATAAATCAGCTTTGGGGAAAATTGCCCGCCGGGCATTATATTCAGGAAAATAAATGGCATTGGAACTGAGACAACAGCTTAAATTATCCCAGCAACTGGTAATGACCCCCCAGTTGCAGCAGGCTATTAAGCTGCTGCAGTTATCCCGGCTGGAACTGGCGGAAACCGTTCAACAGGAGATTGAACAGAATCCACTTCTCGAAGAAGAACAGGTGGTGTCGGTTACCGATGAAGAAGCACGCCAGGAACAGCAGGACAAGGATAAGCCGGAAGTTACTGAAAAACCGGAAGAAACAACAGAAGTCAAGATCAGCGATACAACTATAGCAGATATAAACTGGGAAGATTACGCCAATGAATATGAACCTTCATCGTCTTTCAAAAGCAAAGATTTTTCCGAACAGCCGTCACGTTTTGATATCCTTACCCAGAAACCAAACCTGCAAAGTCATCTGCAATGGCAGTTGAGCCTTTCGGCCCTGCCGCCTCATGAACTTGAACTGGGCAACTTTATTATCGGCAATTTAAACAGGGATGGTTTCCTGGAAATAACAGTTGAAGAAATTGCCGCTGAAATGGATTGTGCTGAAGAAACAGTTGAAGAAATAATCAAAAAAATTCAGTTAATGGATCCTGCCGGGGTCGCGGCCCGAAATGTCAAGGAATCGCTGCTGCTCCAGCTTGAGCGTCTTGAGCTCAACGAATCACTGGCAGCGGAAATCATTGAAAATCACCTTAATTACCTGGAAACCAAAAACTATGGGGCTATTGTCCGGGCTACCCACCGTTCTATGGAGGATGTGGTAGCGGCGGTAAAAATTATTGTTGGTCTTGATCCCCATCCAGGCCGGGTTTACTCTGATGAAGAGCCTCATTACATTATTCCGGATGTTTATGTCCAGAAGATAGCTGGTGAATATGTCATTGTCTTAAACGATGATGGCCTGCCCCGGCTTAAAATCAGCGCCTACTATCGGCAGATTCTTAAAAATAAATCCTTGACGCCGGAGGAAACCAGGGAATATATTCGAGAAAAATTAAAATCAGCCGCCTGGTTGATAAAGAGTATTCATCAACGGCAGCGGACAATTTACAAGGTAGTTGAAAGCATACTTAAGTTTCAAAAGGAATTTTTTGAGCGGGGGGTTGCCTTTTTAAAGCCCCTGGTTCTACGGGATGTTGCCGAAGATATCGAGATGCACGAATCTACAGTGAGCCGGGTAACCAGTAACAAGTATGTTCATACCCCTCAGGGAATTTTTGAACTTAAATATTTTTTCACTTCATCTATCAGCAGGGTCGGTGGCGATGCCCTGTCTTCAGAAAGTATAAAGGCGCGAATCAGGCTGATTGTCCAGGCTGAAAATCAGGATAAGCCGTTAAGTGACCTGGCAATTTCCAAAATTTTTGCCGGAGAGGGTATCAAGGTTGCCCGGCGCACAGTGGCAAAATATCGGGAACAGATAGGGATTCTGCCTTCCAAGTATCGCAGGCGAGCAAAATAAGGTGATTGACTTAATCGGTTCGGAACGAATAGCCGCTGACATGGCGGCCGGCAGCAAAAGAGAAGCGCTGCTGGAATTAGCCCGGCTGGCGCAGAAAAATTGTCCGGACTTAGATGTTGAAAAATTACAGGAAACGCTCTGTGACAGGGAGAAACTGGGCTCAACCGGGCTGGGAGAATCCATTGCCATTCCCCATGGAAAAATCAGCAACATAGACAATATTGAATTTTTTTTTGGTCGTTCGCTTAAAGGAATCCCCTTTGACGCTCCGGATAACAAACCAACCCATCTTTTTTTTCTGCTTCTGGCTCCTACCTGGTCAGCCGCGCCTTATCTGCGCTGCCTGGCTCAACTTTCCCGTTTTTTGAAAAGTCCTCATATCCGTTCCCAGTTGCTGCATGCCCCGAATGGTGCGGCAATAGTGAAAGTCCTGGCCGGAATCCATGAATTCAGCTGACCCATGAGTGGCGAGACCATTATAATAACCGGGTTGTCCGGGGCCGGGAAAAATACGGCTCTGAGGATCTTTGAAGATTCAGGTTATTATTGTATTGACAATCTGCCATTTTTTCTGCTTGCCGACCTCCTGAAAAGAAAAGAAAATGAGTTGCGGAAACTGGCTCTGGTCATGGATGGCCGTGATAAGGATTTTCTTGCTTCCTGGCCCGAGACCTTGACGAATCTCCGCCAACAGAAGATAAACCTTAAACTTATTTTCCTCGAAGCTGATGACGCCGTTCTTCTCCGCCGTTTCAGTCAGGTCAGGCGGCCGCATCCTCTGGAAAATTCAGGGTCGGTGCGTCAGGGAATAGAGGCGGAAAGAAAGAAGATGAACAGCTTGCGCCGGCTTGCTGATCTGGTTATCGACACTTCTTTTATGGCCCCCCGTGATCTGCGGCAGGAACTTCTGGGCTGCTGCGGCCGGAGTATTGAAGGGCAGATGCGGGTTCATTTGCTCTCATTCGGCTTTAAAAACAGCCCTCCCCTGGAAGCTGATATTATCTGGGATGTCAGATTCCTGCCCAACCCTTATTATGTGCCTGAGCTCAAAAATCTTACCGGTCTTGATGAGCGGGTGGCAAGCTATGTCATGGCCGGCAGTGCCACCACGAAATTCCTGGAACTGCTGCAACCGCTTATCATTTTTCTTATTCCCCAGTTTGAGCAGGAGGGCAAGGCTGACCTTACCATTGGCGTGGGCTGCACCGGGGGCAAGCATCGTTCCGTGGTTATTGCCGGCCGGTTAAGGCAGGTCCTCACCGGTCGGGGAATAAAAGTCTCTTTGAGCCATCGCGATCTGGGACGCGAATAAATTATCCCTGCAACTGCCGGCGGAAAACAGTATCGCCATGGGCTACAGAGTTGATGATGATTATATGGAAATCTACTTTGGTGTTTACAGGACCTTTATTAGTGATGCCGTAACCGTTCACCAGGGAATAAATCTTTGCAATATTAAAGTCTCTAAGCGTTTACCGGTGCCTTAGATTTGTTCATTCGGAGTCTCGTTCCTCGCTTACCTGTGCCTGCGCAGTAAGCGTTCACCAGCACCTCATCTTTGCCCATTTGAGCCTGCTTGAATAGCACCAGTATGCTGCGCAGGCACAAATGAACGAATCTAAGGCACTG
>JANTGB010000156.1 GCA_024763115.1 Desulfobulbaceae bacterium
GCCGTAGATTTTCGTGATCAGGTCGGCGCAGCGTATTAGTCATACGTAAGCCGGACTGATCGCGGAAATATGCGGTACCCTGTGAGCAGTTACGTTATTTTTATATTCAACCTCTCTTTAAACCATAATTAGTTAAATCCAGCTATGAATATTCAATCGTCCAAGCAGTTAAAATCAGGAATTGTTGCCCTGGCAGGCCCGCCTAACGTGGGAAAATCAACCCTGCTAAATTCTCTGCTGGGGCAGAAAATTTCCATTGTTTCGCCTAAACCGCAAACCACCAGAAATCGAATCATCGGTATTTTAAATGGTGATGATTATCAAATCATTATGCTGGATACTCCCGGAATCCACCGGGCCCGCAGTCCGCTTAATCTGGAAATGGTAAAAATCGCCCTGGACAGCCTGGCAGATGTTGATGTTATAGTTTTTATGATTGACGTGACCTTTCCCCTGCCGGAAAAAGTCGCTGACGCGGCCCAATATTTAAACAGGGCAGGCAAACCGGTTATTCTGCTTATAAATAAAATTGATCTGGCAGCGCGGGATGATATACTGCCGATTCTTCAGGCTTACCGGAAGCTGTTTCCCTTTAAGGAGATGATCCCTGTCTCGGCCCTGCGTCGGGACGGCACGGATCTGCTGGTCAAAAAACTTCTGGAACTGCTGCCCACCGGCCCCCCTCTGTATCCGTTGGACATGCCGACCGATGCAACCGAGCGTTTTATTGTGGCGGAGATGATCAGGGAAAAAATATTTTTGCTGACCAGCCGGGAGGTGCCATATTCCACGGCAGTGATGGTCGACAGTTTCAAGGAGGATGAAAAAAAGAACAAAATTGTCATTCAGGCAACAATTTTTGTGGCACGAAAATCACAAAAAGGCATTATCATCGGCAAAAAAGGCAGTATGCTTAAACAGATAAGAGTTGCGGCAACAAAAGAAGCGACAAAACTGCTGGGGGCAAGAATCGTTTTGAAATTATGGGTCAAGGTGCAGAAGGAATGGACAAAAGATGAACATTTTTTGCAGGAACTGGGGTTTTAAGGAACCTGGTAAACAGGCCCC
The DNA here is from genome assembly GCA_024763115.1 of Desulfobulbaceae bacterium. GTDB lineage: Bacteria > Desulfobacterota > Desulfobulbia > Desulfobulbales > SURF-16 > JANTFJ01. Next base: position 1,069 of record JANTGB010000156.1, read on the forward strand.
TCGTGTTAGGTGAAGTAGTGCCTCAAGCAACAATATCAAGCTCATTGCCGCCCTGTCTGCCGGTCTCGGCCTGGGCTGCGACAGCCTGCTCTTTATTCGTGTCCCTGGTCTCGGCGCGATTAAGATCGGCAGCTTGATTCCCTTCGGTAACGGCCCTTGAGGTCTCCAGGGCGGCGGCGCTTAAATCCGTTACCACGGCTGGGCCGACTTCGCTTGTCTGACTGTTTTCAGGTTGGGGAATGTCATCACGTTTTTGATCGTCACCAGCATTAACTGAAGATAAATTCTGCGTTTTGTCAGCGGCGTAAACACTTGCCACGTTCGCCGGATCAATAACCATGATTTAACCTCCATCTAATTAAATAAGACTACACATGCAACACCTGCGGATATTGATATATTATATACATCGCCTGACCATTTGTCTTGCTTTTTTTGTTTTTTTGTTAAACTCTCTATAAAAAAGATGAATGGCCCTGCTTGTTGTGGTATCTATTATCGTTTCATTTATGGCAACGTAGAAACTTGTTTTACCATGAAGCACATGAAGGACATGAAGAAAACAAAAACTTGAAATCAGCATGTTAATTTCATTCTCTTCATGAGCTTCATGGTGAGTTAAGATCATCAACCATAACTACTCACGGGGTTAGCGAAGTAAGGACGCTTACCCTATGAGTAGTTACATTTACGGAATAATATCATGACAGAAGTAAGAGTACGCTTTCCTCCCAGCCCCACCGGCTATCTGCACATCGGTGGGGCCAGAACCGCCCTGTATAACTGGCTTTACGCCCGTAAACATCACGGTAAACTCATCCTGCGCATCGAAGATACCGATGCCGAACGTTCAACCAGGGAATCCATTGATGGTATTCTTGACGGCCTTAACTGGCTGGGGCTGGATTGGGATGAAGGCCCCTATTTTCAGACCGATTTTGCCGACGAACATATCAAGGCTGCCCGACAGCTGCTGGAAAACGGCCAGGCCTATAAATGTTTCTGCACCAGGGAAGAACTTGACGCCAAACGCAAAAAAGCTCTGGCTGCCAAGCAGGATATTAAATATGATGGAACCTGCCGTCATCTGACGCCGGCGGAAATTGCTGAAAAAGAAAAACAGAACATACCTTATGTGATCCGTTTCAAGGTGCCGCACAAAGACGGAGCCGTGGTTTACGAGGACAAGGTGCTGGGCGATATCAAGCGGGCCTACAGCGATATTGAGGATTTTGTCATTGTCCGCTCCAACGGCAAGCCTCTTTATCTGCTCTGCAATGTGGTGGATGATATTCGTGACCGGATAACCCACATTATCCGCGGCCAGGATCATATGTCCAATACCACCCGTCAGGTTCTTCTTTACCAGGCCTTTAATGCCCCGGTGCCGGTTTTCGCTCACATGCCCCTGACCCTTGATCTTAAAAAAGCCAAGATTTCCAAGCGAAGTCACGGCGAGATTGTTGCCGTCCAGTTTTATCGGGAGCATGGCTTTATCCCCTGGGCCCTGTGCAACTTTCTGGTGCAGCTTGGCTGGTCAACCAATGATGACCGGGAGATTTTCTCCAGGGAAGAGCTTATCGAGGCCTTTTCCCTGGAACGGATAAATAAATCAAATTCAATTTTTAATTACCGCAAGGGTGATCCCAAGTTTTTTACCGACCCCAAGGCCATTAATATGAATGGTCATTACCTGCGCACCATGCCCATTAACGAAATCGGCGAAATGGTCAAAAAAGAGCTGCAGGGCGAGGGGATCTGGGATGATGCCTATGATAATGATAAAAAAGAATGGTATCTGGCAACCCTTGATTTGATCCGCGACCGTTTTTTCACCCTGAAGGATTTTACCAGCCAGGGCCGGGCCTATTTTGCTGATGATTTTACGGTTGAGCCCAAGGCCCTGAAAAAAAATCTCCTGAAGCATCCGGAGCTTGAGGAATGGCTGCCCATGCTGGGCGAGAGATTCGCGAGCTTGAAAAATTTTACTAAAGATGAAGCGGAAAGGGTTGCCCGGGAATTTGCCACTGAAATGAATGTCAAACCAGGTATTCCCATTAATGGCTCACGAGCGGTAATTACCGGCCGGATTAAAGGCCCCAGCATGTTTGAGGTTTTTGAGGTTATTGGTCGGGAACGGGTTGTGTCCCGGTTAAGGGAAGCTGGTAAATATTTTAAGTAGCGGCTTAACCTGCGAACTTACCGCCTTTTGGCTGAATTCATTACTCCAATTTTGTAATTTAAAATGCCTACAGAAAAAATTAAATCAACGCCTACTGATTTTATCCGCGCTATTATTGCCGAAGACCGGCGGAACAATAAAAATAATGGCCGGATAGTGACCCGTTTTCCGCCCGAGCCCAACGGTTTTCTTCATATAGGTCATGCCAAGTCTATCTGCCTTAACTTTGGTATTGCTGCGGAAAATCCCGGCGGAGTATGTCATCTGCGCTTTGATGACACCAATCCCAGCAAAGAAGAAGATGAGTATGTCCGTGCCATTAAAGAGGATGTCAAATGGCTGGGCTTTGACTGGGGCGATAAACTTTTTTATGCCTCGGATTATTTCGATAAACTTTACGAATATGCCGTAAGGTTGATCAAAATGGGCCGGGCCTATGTTTGCAGCCTCAGTGCCGCAGAAATCCGGGAGTATCGCGGCACCCTGACCGAACCGGGCCGAAACAGCCCTTACCGGGAGCGCAGCGTGGAGGAAAATCTTGATCTTTTTGCCGGGATGAAAAACGGGGAATTCAGCGAGGGCAGTCATATTCTCCGGGCAAAAATTGATATGAGTTCACCTAATCTCAATATGCGGGATCCGGCTATATATAGGATTCTCAAGGTAAGCCACCACCGCACCGGCGATACCTGGTGTATATATCCCATGTATGATTTTGCCCACTGCCTGTCCGATTCTATTGAAAATATTACCCATTCTCTCTGCACCCTGGAATTTGAGGATCACCGTCCCCTTTATGACTGGTTCCTAGATGTTCTGGAAGTTCATCATCCCCAACAGATTGAGTTTGCCCGCTTGAACCTGGACTACACGGTAATGAGCAAACGTAAGCTCATGCAGCTGGTGGACGGTAATTATGTCAATGGTTGGGACGATCCCCGGATGTTGACCATTTCCGGGCTCAGAAGGCGGGGCTTTACCCCGGCCGCTATCCGTAATTTCTGTCGGACGATCGGGATTGCCAAAAGAGAAAACCGGATAGACATGACTGTTTTGGAAAATGCGGTTCGGGACGATTTAAACGATCCGGCCAACCGGGTAATGGGGGTTCTGAAACCGCTGAAGATTGTTATTGAAAATTATCCTGAAGATAAGGAAGAAGAACTGGAGGTAGCCAATCATCCCAAAAATTCGGAAATGGGCAGCCGTATGGTGCCTTTCTGCCGGGAAATTTATATTGAACAGACTGATTTCATGGAAGATCCCCCGAAAAAATTTTTCCGCTTGGGGCCGGGTCGGGAGGTGCGTCTCCGTTCCGCCTATTTCATTACCTGCACCAGGGTAATAAAGGATAGTGACGGCCGGGTGATTGAGCTGCGCTGTACCTATGATCCGGCCAGCAAAGGCGGTTCTTCTCCTGACGGTAGAAAGGTCAGGGGCACCATGCATTGGGTTTCGGCCCGGCATGGGGTAAAGGCCCAGGTTAATCTTTATGACCGGCTCTTTACCGTGGAAAATCCCGAGGCTGACAAGAAAAAAGATTTTAAGGATTTTCTTAATCCTGATTCGCTGGTAAACTTAGATAACTGCGTGGTGGAACCAGGTGCCGCTCAGCTGAAACAGGGCCAACAGGTTCAGTTTGAACGTCAGGGCTATTTCTGCCTTGATTCATCATCTGAACCGGCCAGGCCGGTATTTAACCGGATTGTCACCCTGCGCGATACCTGGGCTAAAATCAATAAAAAACAACCAGGGAGAAAATAATGATAAAATTAAAAAATACGGCAATTATATTTTTAATCTTATTTTTTGTTGTTGGTTGCGCTTCGAGCAGATCAGGCAAGGTTTACAGCCGGGATGAGGCGCGCCGCCCCTTAAACGTATATTACGGCACGGTTCTGGAGGTACATGAAGCTCAGATAGAAGGCACCAAGACCGCAGCCGGGCCAATTGCCGGAGCAGCGGCCGGCGGGGTTATCGGCAGCACGATCGGCGGCGGTTCCGGTAAGAACGTGGCCACTGTTCTCGGCGCCCTGGCCGGTTCAATGGCCGGAGCTGCGGCGGAAGAGGGGCTGACCCGTAAAGATGCCATGGAGATAACGGTTGAAATGGACGATGGCCGAATTATCGTAGTGGTACAGGAAGCCGATGATGTCTTTAATGTCGGTGACCGGATCAGAATAGTTAAAAGCCCTGACGGAACCATGCGGGTCAGACAGTAAGGGTAAAATGGAGATAAAATTATGGACGCTTTAGACTGCATTAAAACCAGAATGAGTATTCGTAAGTTTACGGCGGAACCAGTGCCTGAAAAAATTATTACGGAAATAATTGATACGGCAAAATGGAGCCCTTCCTATAAAAACAGTCAGCCCTGGGAAGTTATTGTCCTTTCCGGGGCAAAAAAAGAGAATTTAAGTAAAAAGCTGGTTGCGCTGCTGGAAGAAGGAGCGCCGCCCTGTCCTGATCTGCCGGCCCCGGAATCATGGCCGGCAGCGGAAAAAAGACGGATTGATCAGCTTTACCAGCAGCGCTTTGAGGCCTCAGGTATTGATTTAAGTGACCCGAAAGTTATCCGCCAGGCCAAAAAGGCAAATTTTAACTTTTACGGCGCCCCTCATGTCGTTTATCTTCTGCAGGAC
>JANTGB010000157.1 GCA_024763115.1 Desulfobulbaceae bacterium
TCTATCGGAGTCTCCCTTTGGTCGCTTACCTGCACCCTGTAACCAGTTACAATTACAGGGGTTAGCGAAGTTAGGACGCTTACCCCATGAGTAGTTATTATCCAGGTTTATTTTGACATTAGTTGACAAAGAAGGTATTTATTTCTGTTTTTCTCGAAAAATACTTTATCAGGAACAAAAAAATGAAAGAAGTAAATGTAGCTATAATAGGTTTCGGTACAGTGGGAAGCGGTACGGCCCAGGTAATGTATGAACAGGCGGAACGAATCCGCAAAAGGTCGGGCATCAATATTAACTTACGTAAAGTTGCCGATATTGCTGTTGATTCCCTACCCGCCCACCTGAGTAATGTTGAATTAACCAGGGATGCCGGCGAGCTCTTTAATGATCAGGAAATTGACATAATCGTTGAACTTATCGGCGGGACAACCCTGGCAAAAACCTTTATCCTTCAGGCCATGGAACATGGCAAGCATGTGGTAACCGCCAACAAGGCCCTGCTTTCCGAACATGGCCGGGAAATATTTGCAGCAGCAGCGGCAAATGAAGTGGAAATCGGTTTTGAGGCCAGTGTCGGCGGCGGCATCCCCCTGATAAAATCCTTGAAAGAAGGGCTGGTTGCCAATAAAATCATGTCGATAATGGGTATAATGAACGGCACGGCAAATTATATCCTGACCCGGATGACTGATCATGGCGTAAACTTTACCGAGGTGCTGAAGGATGCCCAGGAAAAAGGTTTTGCCGAAGCCGATCCCACCTATGATATTGAAGGAATTGACACCGCCCATAAGCTGGTTATCCTGATGACCATGGCCTATGGCATGAATATCGGCCTTGATGATGTTGCCATTGAAGGAATTTCCCGGATTCAGCCGGTAGATATTGATTTTGCCGGAGACTTCGGCTACCGGATCAAGCTGCTCGCTATCAGCCGCAACTACGGTGATCATGTTGAGGCCCGCGTCCATCCCACCATGGTACCGGAAAGTCATATGCTGGCCGGCATTAACGGCGCTTACAATGGAGTTCATTTTACCGGAGACATGGTTGAGGATGTCCTGCTTTATGGCTTGGGAGCCGGGAAAATGCCCACCGGCAGCGCCGTGGTTGCCGACATTGTCGATATTGCCAGGAACATAAACTATGGCTGCCTCAACCGGGTACCCTGTCTCTCCTATCTGCCGGAACATATCAGCCCCCGGCAAATAACGCCCATGGCTGAACTGCGCTGTCCCTATTATTTCCGAATTTCCACTCTGGATAAGCCCGGAGTGCTGTCAACCATTTCCGGCATCCTGGGTCGCCATGGTATCAGTCTGGAGTCGGTAATCCAGAAAGGCCGGGAACAGCAGGGCACGGTTCCCATTATCATGCGCACCTATGAGGCCCGTGAAGACGCGGTACAGGATGCTCTGGCTGAGATCAACGCCCTGCCCACCACCACTGCCGAAACAGTAATGATCAGGATTCTGGCCGACAATGAAGAATAAAATAATTATCCTGGTAGGCGACGGCATGGGTGACCTGCCCCTTGCCGAGCTTGACAACCAGACCCCGCTTGAAGCGGCCCGAACCCCGGCCATGGATGAGCTGTGTCGCCGGGGGGAACTTGGTCTGCTCAAGACTATTCCCGATGGCTTTCCGCCAGGCAGCGATGTGGCCAACCTCTCTTTGCTGGGCTATCGGCCTGAACAGTTTTACACGGGCCGCTCACCCCTGGAGGCTGCCAGTATGGGGGTTGAACTGCTGAGTGATGAAGTTGCTTTTCGCTGCAACCTGGTCAATCTTGATTTTGCGGCTGACGGAACGATTACCATGGTAGATTACAGTGCCGGTCACATCAGCAGTGCCGATGCCCGGGAACTGATTCTCAGCCTGGATAAACAGACAGCCAATGATCGGATAAAACTGTATCCGGGAGTCAGCTACCGGCATCTCCTGGTGCATAAAGGTGAAATCAAAAACCTCGGCACGGTTCCTCCGCATGATTTTACCGGCAGAAGAGTGGACAAATTCTGGCTGCGCTATCTGGCAACTCCTGAATTAAATAATTTCCTGAATGATTCCCTGGCCCTGCTGGCCGAACATCCGGTTAATCGCAGCCGGACGGCGGCCGGCAAACTTCCGGCTAATGCGATTTGGCTCTGGGGTGAAGGTAAAGCGCCGAGGATGACAACTCTGGCAGAGCAGTACGGGATCAGCTCGGCATTAATCTCGGCAGTCGACCTGCTGAAGGGTATTGGTGTTTATGCGGGCATGGATGTAATTGAAGTTGCCGGCGCAACCGGTTACCTGGATACTGATTACCAGGGAAAGGTTACGGCAGCCCTGGAAGCAATCAAGACACACGATCTTGTTTTTGTTCATGTTGAAGCCCCGGATGAGACCGGACACCAGGGATTACTGGCGGAAAAAATCCAGGCTATTGAAGATTTTGATCAAAAAATAGTTAAACCCATTGTCTCCGGCCTGGACGATCAAAATTACCGGATAGTGGTCTGCATGGATCATTTTACCCCAATATCCCTGCGCACTCATGCTGATTTTCCCATTCCTTTTGTTTTCTATGATTCTCGAAACACCAAAAAGGGAAGCGGCAGAAAATATAATGAAAAAAACGGCAGGGAAAGTGATCTGTTTCTTGCCGATGGTGAAGAATTCTTTAAATATATACTATCATGACGAAACTTAAAATTAATCTGACCCCACCGGTGCACGAATGTTTCCATCGTGTTTTGTATAGTGATACGGATGCCGGGGGCGTAGTTTATAATGCCAACTATCTCCGCTTCTTTGAACTGGGACGCAGCGAATTCATGCGTGAACTGGTTATTTCCTATAACGAAATGGAAAATCAGGGCTATATAATGCCGGTGGTGGAAAGCTATCTCCGTTTTAAAGCCCCTGCTCATTATGATGATATGCTGATAATAAAAACCGCTATCCAGGATATCAAGGAAGTTTCCTGCCGTTTTAATTATCAAATTCTTCATAAAGAAAATAATTCTCTTCTGGTCAAGGGATTTACAGTTCATGCCTCGGTTAACCGTCAGGGAAAATTAAAAAAATTACCCCATGATTTTATCGACAAACTGGTAAGGCTTAAGGTTTAATTTTATCCCCCTCTCCTCTCCACCTAAAAAAGCTTTTCATTTCAACAGCTTAGACAAATCAATTCCTTCCTCGAAAATCCCTCTTAAGTAAAATTTCCATTCAAAATAAAAACCAAATAACATCTTTTTAGAATTTTTTTGGTAATATGTTGATTTTTTGACAAAAAAAATCATATCATATATTTTATCACGATAGAAAGATCTTGAATCTAATTTTCTAACAGGATCATTAAAAATGCCGAAAAAAAACAACTTAGATAAGAACATTGAAAGAAGGCGCTACAAACGTTTAAGAAAAAAATTTACCATGCGTTACTGTCCGGCCGAAGAGGATTTTAATTTAAATCTTATGTCAGACGCAGAAATACTGGATATCAGCGGTGGCGGTATTCGCTTTATGGCTCTGGAAAAACTGAAAAAAAATACCCAGCTGCTTATTAAATTACCCTTGAATGACTGGGGTAAAGATAAAAATGACTGGATGGAAATTTTTGCCGCAGTTGAAAGCAGGGAACTGATGATAATAGGTAAAGTTATGTGGAGTGCGGCCGGCTCAAATAACAGCAAAAGTTACGAGACGGGAATTCGATTTATCGGCAGAATTGAACCAGGCAAAGGAGATAATTTATGAACGCAGAAAACAAACCGGATATTTATCTTGAAATGGGAACCGGTTTTTTCAGAATTCCCACTCCCCAGGCAACCTACCATATTACAGTTCTTAATTTTACCGATACCTCGGCAACTCGTGTTGTAGAAAAGATAGTAGAAGTTGAAAATAAATCCGATCCTGATTCTCCTGCTCCGCAGTCTCCTCATGATCAGACTGCAGAAGAAAACAACATATCCGCATCCGGTCAGGACAGCAAATTCTACCAGGAAATTTCCCAGGAAATCTATGGTGAAATCGGCCAACTGGCCAAAAGTTTAAGTTCTACCCTGATTGACATCCCAGCCGAAGATAGAATCGGCAAAAGAGTTGAGCTTGACGAGGCAGGTGAGAAAATAGACGAGGCGAAAAATCAACTGCGCGACATTGTCGAAATGACGGAAAAGGCGGCAATGGCTATCATGGATAATGTTGAAAGTGTGCAAAGTCGAACCGATGATGTCCGCGAACTGCTATCCAAACTAAAAGACCATAAGGCCTTTCAGATACCAAACGGGGAAAAGGCGGGAGATGAAGAAAATAATGAACATAATTCACCGCTGGCCGAAGAATTAAACGGGATCAAAGAAGAAATCACCAGGGCCGGGGAACTGATAACTGCTATCCAGAGCGAGGGAAAGGATGAATCTTCACCTCCAGAGAAAATTAAGACGAAAAAAAAGACCCTTTATCTCTTTGATCTGGATGTTGTCTTTCAAACCCTGTACGAGTTATGCACTAATGAAACAGTTAAAGATCATATTACCGGAGCCAGAGAAAAAGCCGGAGAAATTTTTGACATTAAAAAATTTCATGATGAAATCAGCGGTAAAGCCGCAGGATATGAAGCGGACGAGGATAATTTCTTTTCCGTACCCATGTCCGATGTTTTTAATGCCCTTTTAGTTGCCTGTAAAGAAAAGAGCATTTCTAATCTGCTGCAAAAAATGGATGCGGGTCAGAGTTCAATTTTTCTCGACCAGGCCATCCCCCTTGAGGTGCCGGAAACTGAAGAAATAGAAATAGAAAACAGCAAGGAAGCTTCTTCGGCCCCGAAACCGTCTCCACCAGATCCCAGGCTGAATGAGATCAGCAAAGTTATAGATTTAAGCCTGGAAAAAATTGCTGAACTAGAAAACAAATCCATAGAGCTTCTCCAGGCACACAGCTGTACAGGTATGACCCTGGAAGATCAAAATGAAATTTTCAGCAAAATTGAGGATGCCTTCAGCGTTGCAGCTACTATTTGCAATGATGTTAACAGGATAACTGAGGCTCTAAGCTTCCAGGATCTGTCGGGCCAGCAGATCATGAAAATCATTAAACTGCTCAGTGATTTTCAAATACAACTCCTTGGTATTGTTGTCTCCTTTGGCTCCAAATTAAAACATAAACAAGACAATGCCTATTTGACAGTAGACGAAAGCGAAAAACTGGCTCAAGAGGATGTAGATAGATATCTCAACAAATTAACAGAGAAGAAAGACATCAAAGACGGAGACGGGATGTTGGATCAGGACACAGTAAATAACATGCTTGAAGAGCTGGGATTTTAAAAAAAAAGGGGGCTTTCATCATAAGATGAAAACCCCTTGAAATAAATCCCGGCGGCGACCTACTCTCCCACACAGTTACCCATGCAGTACCATCGGCGCTGAAAAGCTTAACTTCCGTGTTCGGAATGGTTACGGGTGTGACCTTCTCGCTATTACCACCGAAAACTGTTATATATCTTTAAAAATCCAGTCAACTCATCTTCGTCCATAAATGAACCTTCGACACTGCTGAACTTTTACTAATCAGTGCCGGAAGATATTTTTTGCTGCTCTTTGCCGGACTCTTATATCTTTAATTGAATATGTCCCTGATGATGTTGCACCGCGCTTTAAAAAAAAATATGATCAAGCCCCACGGCTTATTAGTATCAGTTAGCTCCATGTGTTACCACACTTCCACACCTGACCTATATACGTTGTAGTCTTCAACAAGCCTTCAGGTGACTTTACGTCACGGGATATCTTATCTCGTAGTGGGCTTCCCGCTTAGATGCTTTCAGCGGTTATCCCTGCCGAACTTAGCTACCCAGCTATGCCGCTGGC
>JANTGB010000158.1 GCA_024763115.1 Desulfobulbaceae bacterium
CTGAGATTCCAGCCCCGGCCCTGCCGCTCAATATTTTCCAGGAAACGAACACTCTGAACATTATGCTGAAATGATGGCAGGCCATGGTTACGGCATAATTTATCCAGCATACGCTCGCCATCGTGGCCAAAGGGGGGATGGCCGATATCATGGCCTAAAGCAATGGCTTCAAGCAAATCCTCATTCAAACGAAATACCCGACCCAGCGTACGGGCTATCCGGGAAACCAGCTGAACATGAAGAACCCGGTGGGTAATATGATCATTTTCAATCATATAAAAAACCTGGGTCTTATCAATATAGCGGGTATAAGCGCGAGAATGGAGAATGCGGTCGGTGTCAACCGCAAAGGCGGGCCGATGACCCAACCGTTTTTCCGGGGCTCGACGCTGAGAAGTACGACTGGGACAAGCCTGGGGCGACAAATTACTCTCTTCCCTGGCGAGCAGTTTTTCCCTGATAGCAAGCAGACGCGGATCAGGGTTAAAGTCGGGCTTGTCTTTATTTAAGGATAAAAGCATGATAAAGTTTATTTTTTTATAACCAACTCTTTTATTTTATTGTAATATTTAACCAACATCATAAACATACTATAATAAAATAAAATGATTATTTCTACTTTGGGAACCAATACGATGTCTCTGGCAGGTCGGGGCAACCCAATCTACAATTCAGCTGCTGCCAAAAGTAGAACAAATCACTTACTATCTTCCTGAGATTCAAAATAAAGAGGAGGCATATAATGACTGTAAGTCAAACAGATTTTTCCAGGGCCCAGGAAATCGGCCGTCCCCCCAACCATGTCAGACTTTTCCCCAACTCAAAGGCGCTGATCGTCAGCGGCAAGGTTATTGACGCGGCCATGAGTAAAAAAGGCAAGGCCATGACCATGGCTGCCAACGGCCGCAACAGCCTGGTGATCCGGGGCGCCTTACAGGCAGCCCAGCGGGCCAACAGTTGCCTGATAATAGAAATTGCCCGTTCAGAGGGCGGGGCAACTGCCTATTGTCCGGTCAATTACTGGAATATTGCCCGCATTGTCGACGCCTTTTGCAATGAGTTGGGCATTACCGTTCCGGTGGCCATTCACGCCGATCATTACGGGATTAAAACCGAAGCCGACATTGAACCGGCCAAGATGGAAATTCCCACCATATTCGAGGCCGGCATAACCTCCATTGCCATTGACGCTTCACATATGTATGATGATAAAAACCTTTTGGCCAACCTTGCTTTAAATCCCTTTATCCCGAACTGGGCCGGGTTAGAAACCGAAGTCGGCGAAATAAAGGGCAGCCAGGGGCTTTCTTCGGCGGACGAGGCCTTGTTTATTATCAAAGGGCTTAACTCGCATGGCATTTTCCCGAACTGGATTGCCCTGAACAACGGCACTACTCATGGAATTGAGGCCAGTTCCCAGGGCATACAGGTTGATTTGACAGCCCAAATACATAAGGCACTTGAACCTTACAGGGTAAACGGGGCCCAGCATGGCACCTCAGGCAACAGTTCTGAGAGACTGCGGCAGATTGCCGATCAGACTAATACGACCAAGGCCAATGTTGCCACGGCCCTGCAGATGATATCATGGGGGCTGGAAGTTAACGATTACGGCAATGCCGCTCTTGACGATAACGGTAATTTCATTAAGGTTAAAGGTGAAGGAGTTACCGAAGAGATGTGGGAAGAAATGGTGGCCTATGCCGACAAGCAGGGCTGGAAAGGCGGTAATTACAAAAAACTGAATCTTGTTTTTGAAAATAAATTACTGGGCCAGCCGGCTGAGATCAGAAAACGGATGGCCGACCGGGTGGAAAAATTTGTTTACCATCTGCTGGTAGATGTTTTTAACGCCCAGGATACGGCAGATCTGGGAATTGCCGCCATTCTTGCAGCCGGTTCCCATGATATCGGCACAACAGCTACTCAGCTTGAAGATCCGGCGGAATGGACAGAGCAAAAAATAATCAAACGGGCAAAAGGTCTTGACACGGACAAGGGGCCGAAGGGAGATTTTGACGATTAGCGCTTTCGTTAGGTTCGCTGATTTTCGTTTCATCTCGAAAGGTTGAGACGTTGCGGATTAGGCGAACCTAACGATAATATTACCCGTAATCCGCCTCACCCAACCTGCATACACTATACTCGATGTACAGCTCAAAGGAGCCTGTCTGCAGGCAATCAAGGAATCAAGGCGATAAGCAAATGGCAGGCTTGCTTAAGTGGGCAGGTTCAGCCCTTGATTGTCTCCTTAACTTCATCAATCTCTTTCTTTATTGAAGTCGCCTCCTTAACACCGGGAACACTCTCCTCTGCTTCGCGCAGTCCTTTTTTGAAAGAGGTAATTCCTTTTCCCAGTCCGGAACCTATTTCCGGCAGTTTCTTGCCACCGAAGACTAAAAAGGCAATGGCAAAAATTACTACTAACTCAGGTGTTCCTAATCCAAACATAATTATCTCCTGTTATTCAGATGATTCGCTTTTAGTATCATCCTTATTAATTTTTTTTGCCTCTTCATTATCTTTGGTGGCTGACTTAAAATTTTTGATTCCCTTGCCCAGCCCGGAACCAATCTCCGGCAGTTTGCCGGCGCCAAAAATAATTACGATAATCACCAGAATTACCAACAATTCCGGCATACCAAGTCCAAACATATTAAATTACCTCTCAGGTGTTTTCCCGGATAAAATAAATAACCAACTATAGAGAACCTACCCAAAAAAACAGGATTGGGGAACTTTTTTCTGCAACTTCTTCAAAGCTGGTGACATATCTCGTCACGCCGCTCCACGATATGATGCTGCTTCGATGCTCTGCGTTATAAAAATCAGGCGCTTTGGCACCGGTGGTTACGCAAAATACAGCAGGGCAGTGCTACGAGAAATAACATCCGAATTTTTATTTTTAAACCACTTTTGGAAAAGTTACTTTTTTTCAACCATGAGCTTGCCACCCAAAAGCCCGACAATTTCATCAATAATCCGTCCGGCGGTCTCTTCTTTGCTCAGCAGGGGCAGTTCAATTTTTTCTTTGCCGCAGGAGAGAATAGTTACCCGATTTGAATCAACCGCAAAACCGCTGTCTTCAGCCAGGATATCATTCACCACCAGCAGATCTAGATTTTTATCCTCTAATTTTCGTTGCGCCTCTTTGAGATGATTTTCACTTTCAGCGGCAAAACCAACCAGGACTAGAGGCTTTGCCCTTTTTTTTCTCTTTTGGCCCAATTCCAAAAGAATATCGGGATTTGCCGCAAGGAGAAGATTTAATTGGGCATTACTTTTTTTAATTTTCTGCTCAGATCTCCGGGCAGGACGAAAATCCGATACTGCCGCTGCCTTGATTATAATATCGGCTTCAGAAAAATATTTCATTACTGCGTCCCGCATCTCAACAGCGGTTTGAACCCTGACGGTCTTTACTCCGGCAGGCGGAGCAATATGGGTGGGCCCACTGATTAAAATTACCCGGGCTCCACGCTGTCGGGCTACCGCAGCCAGGGCATAGCCCATTTTACCTGACGATCTATTGCCGAGATAGCGCACCGGATCAAGAGGCTCATGAGTGGGGCCGGCTGAAACAATTATTGTTTTACCAAGCAGATCCTGGGGAGAAAAAACAGCACAAAGTTCCCGGCGTACCATATCCCACTCAGGCAATCGTCCCGGCCCCACTTCCCCACAGGCCATGGAACCGCTTTCCGGTTCAACAATTTTATAACCGAATTCCGCCAAAATTTTAAGGTTTCGCCGGGTGGCGGCGTGAAGATACATCCTGCTGTTCATTGCCGGACAAATAACGATTTTTGCCTGACTGGCCAGAATAATCGCGGCCAGCAGATCATCAGCAAAGCCATGGGCAAGACGGGCAATAGTCTGAGCCGTTGCCGGGGCAACCAGGATAAGATCCGCCTGCCCGGCCAGTTTTATATGGGGTATCTCCTCCATATCCACACTGTCAAACATGGCACCGTAAACCCGGTTGCCGGACAGGGCGGCAAAGGTAAGAGGCGTAACAAAACGAGCGGCAGCCTCAGTTAAGACTACGTTAACCTCGGCTCCTTCTCTGCCAAGACAACGAACCCAGTCAACGGTTTTATAGGCGGCAATGGAACCACTTACGCCCATGATTATTTTTTTATGAGCCAGAATATAATTCATTATTTCGTAGCTATTCAGGTAGGGGTAAAAAACCGCCCCAACCACCGATCTCTACAGGTTACAGGGTGCAAAAGCACCCTTAAAAATAGAGCATAAACTTCGACTCCGAAGATCTGGTGGCCTGTGAGCAGTTACTGCTTCTATTGAATTATATTCTCTTCATTTAGAGTAACCGGAGCCGACGGAGCCAAAGAAACTTCATCACCGACAGTTTCGGTAATATAAATTGATACCTCCGTATTTATCCCCAGGCTGGTTTCGCTGATAATAATTATACAGGTTTTGCTTTTTTTACTGAAGGCCAGAAGTACATCTTTATATTTAGCAGTTCCATTACGCCGCCAGCCGTTTTTTTCCATACTGTTAATAAAAAAATCAGTCAGGGAATTAACCTCAAGTCGACCGCTGAGCCTGAGATAGCCGCCTTTAAAAGAGTGAGTATTGATGAACATGGATTTATCCCGATTTACTTTCAAACCGCCAGGCACAAGAATTTCTTTACACTCAATCGGATAATAAGGCTGATCGGCAACGATTTCAGTTGAGGCGGAATCATCGTTAGTGTCAAGGGTAGTACAGCCACTTATAATGAGCATAAATATTAACAGAGAATAATAATAAATGACCCGAATGGGGGAAAATCTGTTTTTCATTGGCTGTTCTCCTCAAATATTTTTTAAAATAAATTCATTTAAATTTTTTCTGTTTGACTTTTGTTGCCGATGAAGAGGATATCCTAAGGCAATAACCGCCATGAGGTCAAACCGTTCATCAAGCTTAAAAAGCTTATTAACCTCTGCTTTGTTTTTCAAAATCTGGCCAAGCCAGACAGCGCCCAGATCTAAGGCTTCAGCAGCCAACAGCATATTTTCAATACATGCCCCGGCTGCCTGCTGATCCTTGACCTCATCATACATGGCTTCCCGGTCCAGATAAACGGCAATCAATGCTTGAGCTCCCAGAATTATATGGCTGTAATGAGTTTGGCGACTTAGTTGTTCCCTGAAATCTTTATCGCGAACAATAACAAAACGCCAGGGCTGATTGTTCAATCCGGACGGGGCCCAGATCCCGGCCCTGATTATTTCATAAATCAGTTCCGAATCAATTTCCTGCTCGGTAAATTCACGAATACTGCGACGGTGATAAATGGCCTGTAATATGGGTGATTGCATTTTGCCGGTCTCGGAGAGAAATAATATTTTTGTAACTACTCACCAGGTAGCGGTTAATTCCCATAACCCTCTGTGAGGGTAACTAATTACAGGGTGCAGGTAAGCGACCAGGAGGAGTCTTCAGGTGAGCGCAGACTCCGGGAGATTTTTGCGATCAGGTCGGCGCAGCGTATCAGCCATACGTAAACCGGACTTATCGCAGAGGTAAGCGAAGAGCCCGAAAATCCGGCACCCTGCAGGTAAACACAGACTCCGACCAGTTACAAATACAGAGGTTTGCACTCGATTAGGCGCTTACCCCATGAGTAGTTACCTTAAATCTACTGTTAAGGGACTTTTACCCCTAAGGGCTCACTCAAAAATAACTTCGCATTCTAAGGCGCAATCTGAACATTTAGAAAAGCGATCTGCAATTATGCAATCCGCAGGCGTAGCCCTGCTACGCCTGCGGTTGCATGCAATTAGATCACTTCTCTAAATGTCCATATTACACCTTATCTCTACTAATTTATTTTTGAGTGAG
>JANTGB010000159.1 GCA_024763115.1 Desulfobulbaceae bacterium
AGCACCCGTACGGTTATCTGAGATTTTTTCTTTAATTTTTTAATTACTTCAATTTTGGCCTCAAGGGCTTTTTTGTCTCTATCCAGTTTTTTGATTTTGTTTAAAATCGGAGTGTAAGATTTTTTCTTATTGCTAAGCTGGGTAACAGTCTGTTGCATATCCGAAATTTTCTGACTCATAATCCCGGCAACAATACTTAATAACCCCAGCAACAGCAGCAGAGCCAGGCAGAAGACAATAACTTCATTGCGCAGCCTGATTCTTTGTTTTATTTGCCTTACCGGCAGAAGATTAATATGAATCATTTTTTATAATCAACAGACACGAATGTTAAAGATTAGAAAGGCACTGCCCTGGTTGCCAATCCCATGGCAATAGCCATTTCCGGCGCAATATTACTCAAGTATGCCGGATCAATTTTATCTGTATCAACCTTTGTATTGGCAAAAGGATCAAATATTTCCACCGGCATACCTATTTCGTCGGCAAAAAAATGATCAAGGCCTTTCACTTTGGAGCCGCCACCGCTTAAAACCATTTTTTCAATGGGACTATCAGGAAAATTTGAGTTGTAAAAATCAAGGGCCTTCTTTATTTCCATTATCCACTGGGTGCAGATATTACTGAAAATTTCTTCAATTTCTTCCTGCTTGTCCTCCGGTGGAGTTGAGCCAAGCTTTAAGGATTCAGCCTCTTCAAAGGAAAGTCCGAAACGGCCCTGAATTTCTTCGCTGAGTTGTCGGCTGCCCATGACGATATCTCTGGCAAAAATAGATATGCCGTGATCAATTATATTTATATTCATTTTGGCTGAACCGATATCAACCAGCAGAACATTGCCCTCATTTCCGTAGTTGCTTTCATAGCCGTTTTCCAGGGCAAAGGCGTCAACATCAACTATAACGGTTTTCAAACCGGCAGACTGCAACATTTCAAGATAACCGTTAATTACCTCTTTTTTTGCCGCGACCAGCATTACATCTGTCCGCTCTTCATTCTCTGTGTTGGTGTGCAGATCCTGAAAATCCAGATAAACTTCATCAATTTCAAAAGGTATATACTGTTCCGCTTCTTCTTGTATATGTATAGTCAGTTCAGCCTCCGTCATCACGGTAAGATTGACTTTTTTCATAATAACGGAATAACCGGAAATAGAAATAGCCGCCTTACGGCCTTTTATATTCAAATTTTTTACCAGAGCTTTAATAACAGCGCCAACCGTTTCAGGATCCTGTAATTCTCCATCTTCTACAGCGCCGGGGGGTAAAACCGCACTTCCCAGACTTATAAGTTCCAAGCCGTTATCATTCTCATTCAACTCACAGATTTTGATGGAATGGGAGCCGATATCAAGTCCTAATGACAGGGTTTGGTGTTTAATAAAAGAAGGCAATTTAAAATTAAAATTGAATTTCGCCATTAATCCGCCTGTTCCGCCTGTTTTATCGAAGCTGGATGCCCTTTGCCCGGTTACAAGTTATTCTAATTTTATTAAACGCAGAGAATGAGATTCATGTCAAGCTAGAAAGCCCCTAAAAATACTAAGTAAATTTATTTATTAATTTGATCTGAATTAAATAATAAAGTTTTTAATTTACTTAAAACAATATTTTGTGGCATGATACCCGGCAAAACACAACATATAGAGGCAAGCTGCTTATCATCATAAAATGTTATTTTTGATAAATTTTCAGCTAACAGTTTGATTTGATAAAAACATCTTCAGGCAGTTTTTGTTGAGCAATTTTTGCGCCGGCCGGAAAGCTTCTTGAGTTTTATCTGATTTTGGTTTACAAAATTCGTAAGCATGCGCATAAACATTAATATAGAATAAAAGTAACTACTCATGGGGTAAGCGCCTAATGAGTGCAAACCTCAGTATTCGTAACTGGTTGCAGGGTGCCGCATATTCGGAGTCTTCGCTTACCTGCGCTATCAGCCTGTCTTGCATAGCATCAGTATGCTGCAACAGCCTGATCGAATATATCTAAAGCGCACGGAGTCTCACTTCGTTCGCTTACCTCTGAATAGGAGCAAAGCGCCGTCATACAGTAGGCGGTTTCAGTAATTTTTTACGCTTTGCTGAATAGTTACTGAAAAATAACAATGGAGAAACCTTTGAGCAAAAATAAGAATAAATCAGTCTTCAGGGAATATGTTGAGGCCATAGTCATTGCCTTAATTTTAGCCTTGTTTATCCGGTCATTTATAGTTCAGGCCTTTAAGATTCCCTCAGGTTCCATGCTGCCGACCTTACAGATAGGAGATCATATCCTGGTAAACAAATTTATTTACGGCGTTAAGAATCCCCTTACCGGCGCTACCTGGATTTCCATTGGAGAGCCTCATCGTAAGGATATAATTGTTTTTAAATATCCGGTTAACCCTAAACAGGACTTTATTAAACGAGTGGTTGGCGTCAGCGGTGACCAGATTGAAATTATTGACAAAAAAGTTTATGTAAATGGTAAAATTTTTGAAGTTGACAATGCCTGGAATGAGGATAAGCGTATTTTTCCGGCAGACCAGCAACCCAGAGATAATCTGGGTCCTATTATCGTCCCTGAGAATTCCCTCTTTGTCATGGGGGATAATCGCGATAACAGCTTAGACAGCAGGTTCTGGAAATTTGTTAAATTAAAGGCTGTTAAAGGCAAGGCCTTTATCATATACTGGTCCTGGAATAAAGATGATTTTTCCGTTCGCTGGAATCGCATAGGTGATTTAATTCATTAAACGTAACTACTCATGGGGTAAGCTGCTTAATGTTGCCAACCACTATAATTATAACTGGTTACAGGATGCAGGTAAGCGGCCGGCGGGAGACTCCGGGAGTTTTGAGGGTCAGCCGGCATAGCGTATTAGTCAAATATGAGCCGGACTGATTGCGGACAGGTAAGCAAGCGTACCAGACTCCGGCTTGGTACCCTGTGAGCAGTTACCATTAAACATGGACAAAAAATACCGTTTCAGTCATAAACATATTCTCGGGCTGGAGGATCTTTCCAGCGCTGATATTGATTTTATTCTTAATACCGCTGATTCTTTTAAGGAAATTTCCAGTCGTCCCATCAAGAAAGTTCCCACCCTGCGGGGTAAAACCGTAATTCATCTTTTTTTTGAGCCAAGCACCAGAACCCGTCTCTCATTCGAGATTGCCGCCAAACGGATGAGCGCCGATACCTTTAATATTGCCGCCTCAACCAGCAGCGCCCAGAAGGGTGAGACCCTGGTTGATACGGCCCGTAACCTGACAGCCATGAATCCGGACATTATTGTTATCAGGCACAGCAGCTCAGGTTCTCCCCGCTTGCTGGCAAACCACATAAAGGCCTCGGTAATTAACGCCGGCGACGGAGCGCACGAACATCCCAGCCAGGGCCTGCTGGATTTGATGACGGTCAAGGAACAAAAGGGGCGGATCAGCGGGCTTAAAATAGCTATTATCGGTGATATTGCCCATAGCCGGGTAGCCCATTCCGACATTATCGGTTTCAGCAAAATGGGGGCTGAAGTCCGGGTAAGCGGCCCGGCCACCATGCTGCCTCCCGGCATTGACAAACTAGGGGCCAGGGTCTGCCGTACCAGGGAAGAGGCGGTAGAGGATGCCGATGTGGTAATGGCGCTGCGGATCCAGAAAGAACGGCAGACAGATCCTCTGTTTCCCACCCTGCGCGAGTATGCCGCCTGTTTTGGTATCTCTAAAAAAGTGCTTAAGTCGGCCGGGCCGGACGCCATGGTAATGCATCCCGGCCCCATTAATCGCGGAGTTGAAATGGATCCTGATGTGGCGGACGGCAGACGTTCGGTAATTCTAGAACAGGTTACCAATGGCGTGGCCATTCGCATGGCCCTGCTTTATCTGATAATGGGACAGGACGGCAATGAGTAAGACAAAAAATATGCTGCTGAAAAACGGCAGGATTATCGACCCTGTTAACGGCCTGGATGAACAGGCTGATTTATTACTGGTTGACGGCATCATAAAAGAGGTGATTACTGCCGGGCGGAACGCCTCCCCTGCCGGGGTTGAAACCATTGATGTCAGTGGGAAGTGGGTTGTCCCCGGCCTGATTGACATGCATGTCCATCTTCGGGAGCCGGGAGAAGAGTATAAAGAAACAGTCAGCAGTGGTACCAGGGCTGCGGCAGCCGGCGGTTTTACTGCCGTGGCCTGCATGCCCAACACCATACCTGTTAATGATTGCCAGGCTGTTACCTGTCTGATTCTAGACAAAGCCCGCAAAGGATTTGCCAGAGTGTACCCTGTAGGGGCAATAAGTAAAAACAGCCGGGGAACCCAGCTGGCTGAATATGATGAATTGAAACGGGCCGGGGTTGTCGCTTTATCCGACGACGGCATGCCCGTGGCTGACAGTCAGCTCCTGCGCCGGGCTCTTGAATACAGCGCCAACAATGACCTGCTGTTAATTTCTCATTCCGAGGAACTTAGTTTAAGCAAAAACGGGGCAATGAATGAAAGCGCGCTGTCAACCAGGCTTGGTCTGCGGGGCATACCCCATGTGGCTGAGGAGGTAATGATTTACCGGGATATCGCTCTGGCTCATTATACCGGGCGGCCAATTCATATAGCTCACATAAGCACCAGGGAATCAGTCAGTCTTATCCGGCGGGCAAAGGAGAAGGGCTGGCCGGTCAGCGCTGAAACCACGCCCCATTATTTTTCTCTGACTGAAGAAGCGGTAGGGCAATATGACACCATGGCCAAGATGAATCCTCCCCTGCGCTCCCCTGATGATGTCCGGGCTATCAAGGATGGCTTGCAGGACGGCACCATTGACGCGATAGTTACGGATCACGCCCCCCACAGTTCTCTGGAAAAAGATGTGGAATTTGATCAGGCGGCTAACGGCATAACAGGGCTTGAAACTTCTCTTTCTCTTACTTTAGCCCTGGTGCGGGACGGTGTTTTGACTCCAGGAAAGATGATCGAGCTTATGTCGGTTAATCCGGCCCGTATTCTTGGAGTTACGGGAGGATCGCTTACCCCTGGAAATCCGGCTGACGTAACGGTTATTGACCCGGATATGGAATTTGTTTATCGTAGGGAAGATATTGTTTCCAAGAGCGCAAATTCACCATTTATTGACTGGAAAATGCAGGGCAGGGCGGTCATGACTATTGTCGGCGGCAGGATTATGTTTGCAAGATAAAGGCTCTCATAAAAAACTCCCGATTCAGCCTGAAGCAAAAACGGGAGTTTTTTTGCGGTTGCTTGAGCCCTGAACAGCCGGGCTGAAAACCTGGTATCAAATGCCCTGGAAAGATCGGCATGGCCGCTTTTCAGGAATTGATCAACTTCTTCCGGATGACAGCGTGAACATGTCTTGGAGGAAACCATGGGAGAGATGAATATTCTGGTTCCTCTGATGCCTTCGCACTGGCTTGCCATGGGGGAGTTCTTGTCAACAACATGACAGTCATAGCAGGAAATGGCTGCATGCCCCATCTTGCCTTCCTTTCAGGCATCAACTAGGCCCGGAGTTTTTTTGGTATGACACTCGACACATTTACCGGCTTCCCCGCTCATGGATCTTTTTACCACGACCTTCCGTGTTACCAACATGTTGACTGTTTTTGCCTGGGCCATGGATACGGATAATCCGCCGGCCAACAGGGCAAAAGCGACAATCTGCAGTTTGCTGAATTTCTTTTTTATACTTATTCTCCTTATTTTTGTGCTGTCCGGCACGATTATAACTTTTTCTGTAACTACTCATGGGGTAAGCGCTATAACTTCGCTAACCCCTGTAATTGTAACTGGTTACAGGGTGCCGTAGATTTTCGTGATCGGGTCGGCGCAGC
>JANTGB010000160.1 GCA_024763115.1 Desulfobulbaceae bacterium
AGGTATATCTGATCTCCAAATTCAATCAAGCCACAACCAAGGCAGTTATATCCCCTGTCACAAAAGGGATTGAGACGTTTTTTCTTCAAGAAAAACCATCTCATTATCCTAAGAAACGGCCCGAACGGAGTATTTTTCAGTTTCTATTATGTCAAAGAGCTTTACAGGCGTTAATCAGAACAACTCCAACTGCCGGGGAACGCGGGGCATGAGTGTGCTGTCTATGCCCCAGAAATTTACAATATTCGAATACTGCTTGTCTGTAGCGCTTAATATGCTGACCTTGCCCTTTCCGGTGATAAAGGATTTTACCCGTTTGATATGCACATCCGCAATTTCCTTACTAACACAATGTCGAGTGTATACTGAAAACTGCATCATGGTAAAGCCGTTTTGCAGCAGATTTTTTCTGAAGTTTGCGGCTGCCCTCCGTTCATTTCTGGTCTTCACCGGTAAATCGAAAAATACAAATAACCACATAATATGATAGGAGTTCAATTTTTTTTGAGACATAGAGAATCAAAATAAAGGATAGCTTACATGCCGCTGCTCACCGCCGGCAAAACAACGGGCCAGCGATGCCGTAGTCTGTGCCAATGCAATCATTAAGGGTCGTTTGTTTTTTCCGATGGCCACATCGGCAGTCAGCACCTGTAATAACTCTGTTTTGTCTTCCTTGGTAAGGTTATCGTCTCTCTTCTTATCTTTAATCAGGTAAACAATTTCATCGACATAAGGCCGGTATGGTTCCATTATATCATCGGCCAGGCAAAAGGCGTTGTACTTGTTGTGATGATGTATGCCTAGAGTAGGAAGCAACCCGGAGCCGGTCAATGAACGGGCCACGGCAGAGCGCAGCAGAATATAGCCGTAGTTGAGAAGGGCATTGGGAAAAGCACCGTATCTTTCCCGGTTGAATTCATCTCCAAAAAGATATTTCCAGTATAACCTTGCTGCAATTCCCTCGCGGTTACTGGTATCGCCGCTCTTTACCTCCCTGGCCAGGCTGACAAGTTCTCCATAAGGTTTGTTCAGTTTTTTGAGCAGTGCCCCCTGGTTGGAGATTTTGGCCGTGACAGTCTGCTTCCACAGATTCTTTTTCAGCGGAACAGAGGCGTCTATTTGCTGCCGGAATATTTCGTTCTGCAAATGGTGGCCGTCCAGATTAAGCAACATTGATGTGGGCATGTGCTTTTCATCGCAAAAAATCACTGCGACATTGTTGGCGTTCAGGGCTGCCAGAAGCGGCATGGTGATTATAACTTGCGGATGCTCAATGACCACAAAACCAATGTCCTCAACAGGAACAGTCCTGACCTCTTCCTTCCCTTTTCCCTGCAGCACCATCTGTCGGTTTTTATACCTCAAATAATAAGGATTGGTTATATAGATGGTTTTTTTTAACATGCCTCAGGCTATACGTTTAAGTTTACCAGTTACAGATAACTCAAAATCAACACCTTCGATAAGAGCATTAAATTGCTTATGGCTCAATTTCCTTTGGGCTTTATATGATTCGTCAGACTGAAAAATTCCATCCTCAACTTTCAATTCGGAATCCGGCTTGGCTTCTTGATGAAATTTTAAAGTGATATTGCCATACTCATAGTATTTTGAGCCTGACTTAACTCTATTCGTGGATAGTCCGATTACTTTATAAAGGCGCTTAAGTTGCATACAGGCATCCAACTCCCAGACCTCGTCAGGGTTCGTATCCCAAAGAATAACCATTGTACCAACCTTCACAACTCCCTTGACATCAACAGTCTGATCTCCAACTTTTTTTGTTTTGGGAAAAATTGATTTGCCTTTTCGCTCTTTTGAAGAAAGTTTGAAATATTTACCGGCATCCAGAGTGTTGACCAGATGAAAATCCCGTACGATTTTACCCTTCTTGTTTTTACCCTCATAAATTGCCATAGCGTAATTTCTGTCATTTGCCACATGATAGTCTTCCTTATACGGCTTCGGCCTTTTTTTCGCCACGTCCCTCTGTTTCTTGATATGCAGAGGGTTGGTGATCATCGGCTGATAGATACGCACCTTTTTGATCGGAACAGGACTGCCGTTTTTGTTGGGCATGGCATAAAGATTTTGAATTTTATTTTCCAGCTCATTAACCTGCTCCTCTATTAAAGTCTGCTCTCCCTTATCAGAGTTTTCAAACTGTTTCTTTAAGGAAGCAAGTTTACTTCTTAATCCTTTCTCCTGTTTTTTGCCGTTGGCTACAATCTCCCGCACACGGTCATCAACGATATGTTTGACATCCTTGGCTTCCAGGCTGTCAAGGGGCTTTCGCACCACATACCTGATCTGTTTTTCAACCTCGCCTTTTTTGTTGGCAACAGGCCGCTCTATGGCTCCGTAAAAGGTATCCTTATGCAGGCTTCCCCGTACTGTATCCCCCTGCTGACAGATGGGGTTGCCGTTTTTATCTTTTTGAACTCTACCCCGTATGCGCAATTTCTTTTTACTCTGTTTTGCCAATACATCTGAAGAGTAATGGGAAACGAGGACTTCCCGTTCAAGCTCCTTTATATCCTCCGTAAAGGTGGGCCAGGGCTTTCTTGCCGAAGGTTTATTTTTTATTCCCTGAACAAAAGCGTCCTCCTGGTCATGATAAAATTCAGCCAGCCTTTCATAATTTTCCTTGGTGATGCAGGCAATGGTAACGGCGTCAATACAGTGATGAATATGATTCACCCGTTCTTTTTTGGCGTAGTTGTCTTGGAGACCCCACATTTTTCTGAAATCGGCCACCACTCGTCCCTTAACCGTATACACCTTGGAAAACAGGGTGTTGAGGTACATGCGGGAATACTTTGTAATAATACCTGTATCGACAAGTTGACTGTTTGTGAAACCGGCGGGGACATCCTGCATCTTGAAGCGTTGATATTTGCTGCGCCAGTAGTTACGTTCAAAAGTCAGCCTGTGGCGTTTTTGAATTGCCCTGTCTTTTGCCTCCTTGTCCTGGGCGCTCCGGCTGGCGCGTCTGGCCTTCTCGATATTCCGATCCAGTTTTTCATAACGTTCTTTCCATGGCTCGATCCGGGCAAGTATCCCGGCGTGCTCATTCAGCTCCGCAGGTATTTTGTTTCTTTTTACCTGCCGGTTAAAACGCGATTCGCACAGAGTTTTGTTTTCCTGAGAATTATCAAGGGACATGCTGCGGGGGATGGTATGTTCAATATCGTATTTAGGGGCTGCACCCAGGAAATCGGCAAGGCCTATTTGTTTGCCCGTGTAAAGACATATGTGTTTTTGTTCTTCCCACAACTGATATTTGAGAATTTCATCATCCTCAGGTTCGCGACTGATACCAACGGCATCAAAGTGTTCCTTTATCCTTTTTGCATACTCTGCGCGTTTGCCCTCCCTGTCTCGCTGCCAAAACTGTAACGCCTTTCTTTCATTGGCGTTTTTCAGGTCACGGGCCATTTCTATATGTACCCTGGTGTTGCCGTCCACAAGGTCATTTTTTATCAACTCGTTAATCACCCTGCGCAACTGATGAAGGGCGCGCATGGCCATAGGATTGCGAACAGAGGGAACCAGCGGGCTGTTAAGGTATAAACGTCCGTCATCTCCACGGCGGGAAGCCTTGAACACCTCCAGGGCAGAGGGGTGGTAGAGCCGTTCGAGAGTTTCGGACTCAACTCCGAACATCCCGTTGATCCAGGCTTTTACTCTTTCGTCAATGCGCTGAACCTTGACAAACTCCCCAAGCCCCCTGTTTTTCCTCATTTGCTCCTGTAAAATTGTTATCCCCCTATTTCGAAGTCTATCCCTTTTTTCTTCGTCAAAGTCGTTATAGCTGTTTTCTCCAACAAGTTTCTTCAGACGTTCAATAAACTCTACGCGCAAATAGTTTTCCTGGCCGGGACTCCATTTATTTCCGCTATCACGGTAGCTTTTGATTATTCTGTTTACCGCCTCTATGATTTGTTTCTCTTCGTTTTGGCGCAGAATAATATCGTGTATCTTTTCCAGAATGCGCTTCCGGTTTTCTTCCTTCTCCCAGATTTCCGCAGGAATAACGCTTTTCATATTGGCAAGGAAGACAGCATGAGAGTAGATAAGGCCCTGCCTCAGCCAGGGCAGGATTTTATTAATTGCTTTCAGGCTGAGGGAGGCGTAATCTCTTTTAAGTTTAATCTTGCAGAACTTTTCCGTCTGTTCGTCATCTAGATCCAGACGCTTCCCGACAAAATCAGCAAGCCTGTTATTAGAATCAAAGGTATTGAGAACGTGCCAGATATCGTGAATGTCAATACAGGATGGTTTGTTATCCCTTTCCCGCGTATACTCAAAGCGTATCTCCATAAATTCCTCGCCAAAGAGTGCCTTGAGCTGGGCGGAAACCGGACAACCGCTCACCGTGGTCTTCATGTGAAAGTTGAAGATATAATCTCCCGGCGCCCTGGTATCCCTGTAAAACCTGTAACGTTTTTTGGGGGCAAGATTTTTGGCAATGTCTTCAAAGTCAAACTGTTCTTTTGACTTTCTGAAAAAGAGCGGCATGATTTTTTCTCGCTCCACATCAGTGAGAAAGCGCAGCTTGTCGTCATCAGGAGTTTGTATCTTGATATTGTTGACAAAGGAGAGCATTCGGTACTCTTCAAACTCGGGTCTGGAGACCGCGCAACGGGGCTTTTTAGGCTCAAAGACGCATTTGCCGACCAATCCCTTTTGTGATTTAAGGGGCCGTTGATAGAAAATAGCCTTATGAACGGCAGCGATAAATTCATCCGGTAGTTGCTGCACTTCACAGATTCGTTGAAACTCCTGAAGGTAATGCTCTTTGCGGTCGGTATAATGATGTCGAATTTTTTCGCCCTTCAGGTACTTTTGATAAAAATACTGTCCTAATGTCTTGTCGCCCTTGGCCTCGCTGATTTCAGATATTCCTTGTTTCACCTTTCCGTCAATCTCTATTGTCGAGTCCAGGCGGTTGCTCAAAAAACCACGGCGTTGGGCCATGTGATACAGGGCTCTGCCGATTTTGAAGCGACCCGCCCGGTTTTCAAGGTTGAGCTGTTTTGTTACGGCAAGGTTTCTGAAATAATAGGGATTTTTGGTTTGATCGCCTGTGCGCTGCCAGTTGCGAAAAGAATCGTTTTGCGGATAGATTTTCTTGTAACGCCAGTTGTTAAGTTCTTCGGCGCTTAGTTCCGGGCAAAAGCCGAATTTTGACAAAACTTTCAGTGTTTCAATTTTACGCAGCTTGCGCCTGAATTTTATTCTGCGAGCACTACGGTATCCGGTGCG
Source organism: Desulfobulbaceae bacterium (assembly GCA_024763115.1). GTDB lineage: Bacteria > Desulfobacterota > Desulfobulbia > Desulfobulbales > SURF-16 > JANTFJ01. The sequence continues at coordinate 5,272 of JANTGB010000160.1, forward strand.
CTCGGCAGCCCTGGAACTTTCTCTGCCCTTTTCAATTTTCACCCCTTCCTGGAAGAGACGAACTCCTTTATCCTTCAGGTAAAACTTCCGTCCTATTTTTTCTATTACAGCCCAGCCTATGCTGTTGGTTCCAAGGTCAAGCCCAAGTATTACAGTCATGCCGTATTTCCCTCAATTGAACTCTTGCATTATTAGTTTGGTTAGATTAAACTTTTAGTTAAGATTAAATCTCCAAATTTTATCTTGTCACAATAAGGCCAAGTGCCGAAGGCGAAAGCCTATACTCCTGCCTCCCCGGTGGGAGTTTTTTTTTGCGACAGTGTTAATTCAGCCGACGCAAAAGGCCGCGTGACTGATTAGCCCGTTGGATTGCAAGTATCATGAAACTTTAGGGGACAAAGGAACTGCTTTCTCTGCGGACAATGAAAACAGACGGATAAAAAATTTAAGTGGCTATCCAGTTAACGCAAGTGGATACCCCGTAAAATTTATATGTCAAGAAAGGTCATATCCTCATTCAAATTTTTAAACCCGTCTTCCTGAACAAC
>JANTGB010000161.1 GCA_024763115.1 Desulfobulbaceae bacterium
TTCGGAGTCGAAGTTTATGCCCTGTTTTTAAGGGTGCTTACCTCCGCGATCAGTCCGGCTTACGTATGACTAATACGCTGCGCCGACCTGATCATGAAAATTTCCGGCATCTGTAACCAGTACAATTACAGGGGTAGCGAAGTTAGGACGCTTATCCCATGAGTAGTTACATTAATTCTTAACCTCTCAGGAGCGGCTGAATGAATAAGTCCCTGAAATGGAAGATCCTGCTTCTTGTATGTGTAATCGCCTTTTCCGGCGTAACTCTGCTGTCGACATTTTATAAAAATACCCCGGAATGGTGGCGGAAAGTAGCGCCTACCGGCCTCCATCTCGGCCTTGACCTGCAGGGCGGCATGCATCTTGTCTTAAAGGTCGATCTTGACAAGGCCATTGAAAATTCGCTTGATTTCGCGGCCCAGGATTTAAAAAATCAGTTGCTCGATAAGCGGATTTCCGTGGTGCGGACAGCCTCGCCCGACCCCCATGAGATTATTTTTACTCTACCCAATTCTGATTCTCTCCAGTCGGTAAAGGATATTGTCGAGGGAGATTTCCCTAATCTTGACATTGATGTTCAGGCGGAAGAAGGATCCTTCCCCCGTATTATTCTTACCTTAAAAGATGATCAGATTGATTTTATTCATAAAAACGCGGTAAATCAATCCCTGGAAATTATCAGAAATCGGATTGATCAATTTGGTGTTTCCGAACCGGTTATTGTTCGTCAGGGCGAGGATGAAATTATCGTCCAGCTGCCGGGAGTCAAGGATCCGGATCGGGCTCTGAGCCTGATCGGCCAGACAGCCCAGCTGGAGTTTAAGATTGTTGACGGCGAGGGAACCGCCACTTTGCCCAACCTGATTGTCCAGGCTGAAAAGAATGGCCTGTGGCATGAGGGAGAGAGCCGGAAAAAGTTAAACCAGGTTCTGGCTCATAGTCTGCCGCCTGACTCGCAGATATATTTTGAAAAGGAAGTTGACCCGACGACCAAGGTTGAAAAGAGAAATCCTCTGCTCTTGAAAAATCAGGTTTTGATGACCGGTGACATGGTCAAAGATGCCCAGGTCAGGGTAGGAGGGAGTTTTAATGAACCCTATGTCAGCCTTGATCTGACCGGGCGGGGCGGCAAGGTTTTCGGCCAGATTACTGAAAAAAATGTAAATAATCGCCTGGCCATTGTTCTTGATGACGTGGTGCGCTCCGCTCCGGTAATCCGGGAAAAAATCATGGGCGGCAGCGCCCAGATTTCCGGCAGCTTTACCTATGAAGAGGCCACTGACCTGGCTATTATTCTTCGGGTCGGCGCCCTGCCTGCTCCGGTTTCCATTGTCCAGAATCTGACGGTCGGCGCTTCTTTAGGCCGGGATTCAATTGATAAGGGTATTTCTTCCGGTCTTCTGGGCGCGGTTCTGGTTCTGGTTTTTATGGTGATCTACTACCGGATGTCCGGGGTTATTGCCAACTTTGCTCTTGTTCTTAATATTTTCTTTGTCTTTGCCGGGCTCGCGGCCCTGCAGGCAACCCTGACTCTGCCCGGTATTGCCGGTATTATTCTGTCAATCGGTATGGCGGTTGACTCCAATGTTCTTATCTTTGAACGAATGCGGGAAGAGTTCGCCATCGGCAAATCAGTCAAGTCCGGGGTCGAAGGGGGCTATGACATGGCCTTCTGGACAATCGTCGACTCCCAGGTTACCACCCTGATTACCGCCCTGGCTCTTTTTCTCTTTGGCACCGGGCCCATTAAAGGCTTTGCCGTTACCCTCTCTTTAGGCGTTACTTTTAACCTGTTTACCACCCTGTTCGCTACCCGCCTGGCCTACGAGGGGCTTTATAATATTAAATTGCTTAAACCCCTTAAATTCCTGCAGTTTGCCAAAAAAACCAAAATTAATTTTATGGGAGTCAGGAAGATAGCCTTTGCCCTTTCCGGCGCCTTGGTTCTGCTTGGCCTGGTGGCCTTTGTCCAGCTTCTCAGGGGCCATGGTAATATCGGGGTTGATTTTTCCGGCGGGACAATACTTCAGTATAAGGCTGATAAACCTTTTGCCCTGGTGGAAGTCAGGGATATTTTCAAGAATAACGGTATGGCCGGGATTGACCTGCAACCGGTTACCAATGAGAACCGGCTGATTGTCAAGATGAAAAAATCAACTAAAGTTATCGAGGATAACAGCAGCCGGATTTCCACCATACTTAACAGCAACCTGCCGGAACATCATTTTGTTTTAGAGAGTAAATCGGAAATAGGCTCTTCGGTCAGCGAGATGCTGCGGGATAAGGCCCTGCAGGCCATTGCCATTTCCCTGCTCGGCGTTATTCTCTATCTTGCCCTGCGCTTTGATTTCCGTTTCGGGGTTGCCGCCGCTATTGCCACCTTCCATGATGTCGTTGTTGTCCTGGGAATATGCTGGATTTTGAATCTGGAAACAAATCTCTTGATTATTACCGCCCTGCTTACCCTGGCCGGTTATTCTCTTAATGATTCAGTTGTTATCTTTGACCGGATCAGGGAAAATATGCGCAAGGATAATCTGCGGCTTGATTTTGCCGGAATAATTAATTTAAGTATTAATGAAGTTCTGGGTCGGACTATCGTTACTTCCCTGACCACGGCCCTGGTTCTGCTGGCTCTTTTTCTGCTGGGCGGTTCCGTAATTCATGATTTTTCTTTTGCCCTGCTGGCCGGGGTAATCGTCGGTACATATTCTTCCGTTTTTATTGCCAGCCCTGTATTGCATCTGTGGCAGAGAGATTAAACCGGGAACCGGAGCTATGAACCTGCAACTACCGGAAAACGTAAGGCAACTTGCCCCGGATGAAGAATTTAATTTCAGCTGTCATCCCGGGGTTGACTGTTTTACTGACTGTTGTCGGGAACTGGAACTGGCCCTGACTCCCTATGATGTTCTCCGCCTGAGCCGGGAGCTGGGAATCACCACCTCCGACCTGCTGGAGCAATACTGCCTGATTGAGTGCGAGGCTGATGATATCTTCCCCAGGGTATATCTGGGCATGGTTGATGATGGTCGGGCCGGCTGCCCCTTTGTGTCGGAAAAAGGCTGCGCAGTGTATGAGGGCCGTCCCGGAGCCTGCCGCACTTACCCTTTAGGCCGGGCGGCCTGTCGCAATATTTCCGGGCGCTGCCGGGCCTTTCATGTCCTGCTCAGGGAAGATCACTGTCACGGTTTCGATGAACCGGTACTCCAGACCATTGACCTGTGGACAACAGATCAGGGACTGGAACCGTATAATCAGTTTAATGATATGTTGATGACTATCACCCAGCATATCAGAATTCAAAATGATATGCGCTTAAGTGCAGCGCAGCAGCAGTTATTTATTGATACACTTTATGATTTAGATGGGTTCCGACGCAGAAATCAGGATCGTCGGGATGATAATGATGACGAACTCCTGACTAATGCCGTTAACCGGCTACGCCGGGAATTATTCGGGTAGCCCGGCCGGCCGGCAGCCGGAGGACGGAAGCCGGAAGACAGAGGTCAGAGGACAGAGGAAAATAACATGGGTAAAAAGGTAAAAGCCATTGTGCTGACCGGTTATGGTACAAACTGCGAGAACGAGATGGCCCATGCCTGCAGACTTGGCGGGGCAGACCTGGTTGATATTGTTCATATCAGTGAATTGATTTACGGAGACTGTTCCCTGGATGATTATCATTTCCTGAACCTGCCCGGCGGTTTCCTGGACGGCGATGATCTTGGCGCCGGTCAGGCCGGGGCGCACCGGATGAAATATGCCACGGTTAAAAACAGTGGGGAAAAACTGCAGGATCAGCTCATTCGTTTTATTCGGGACGGCAAATTGATTCTCGGCGTCTGCAACGGTTTTCAGCTGATGGTGAAAATGGGCCTTTTGCCCGGAATCGCAAATAATTACAGCAAAAGAACCGTCAGCCTTACCTATAATGATTCCAGCCGTTTTGAGGACAGGTGGACTGATTTGCTGGTTAATGAAAAATCACCCTCTGTTTTTACCAGGGGGATTGATCGTCTTTATTATCCGATTCGTCATGGTGAGGGGAAATTTGTCACCAGTGACCGGGAAATCCGGCAGGAGATTGCCGGTAACAACCTGGTGGTTCTGCGTTATGCCCATCCGGATAATGGTGGGCCGACAATGGAATATCCATATAACCCCAATGGTTCACCAGATGCCGTTGCCGGCATCTGCGATCCCACCGGCCGGTTGTTCGGGCTGATGCCTCACCCTGAAGCCTTTCTCCACCGAACCAACCATCCCCGCTGGACCAGGGAGGATTTGCCGGATGAAGGGCAGGGAGTCATGATTTTTCGCAATGCAGTAACCTTTATCAGAGAGCAGCTCTTATAATCCTCTCCTGTCTGCCATGACCCAAGCTACCGGTCTGCCGGAAGAATCGCCCCTGCGGCATCTGGCCCAGTTTGTTGCCGAGATACGAAAAACAATTCTTCGGCTGGGCGCGACTCTCTGCGCTGCAACTGTCGGCTTTTATTTTATCTCAGATGCTCTTTTCGCTTTTATTCAAGGCCATCTTCATCAGCATCTTGCCTTTTTTACCGTGGCTGAGCCTTTCCTGGCTCATGTCAAAATTTCTCTGGCCGTGGCTGTCTTTGTTCTGATGCCGGGAATTATGTACTGCTTCTGGAAGGCCCTGGCCCGGCCGTTTAAGATATCAAGAATCGGCATTTTCTGGTTTGTTTTTTTTACCAGTCTTCTTTTTTATATCGGCGCGATTTTCTGTTATTTTGTCACCTTGCCCTATGGAGTGAAATTTTTGCTGGGCTTTGAATCGGAACAGCTGCGTCCCCTCATTTCCGTGGGTAAATTCGTTACCTTTGTCACTGTTTTTGTCCTGGCCTTCGGTTTTATATTTGAATTGCCGATTTTTATGGTTTTTGCCGCCAAAACCGGGCTCTGCCCCCGGACATCTTTTATTAAAGGCCGGCGTTACGCCGTATTGATAATAAGTATTGTCGCGGCCATGCTCACTCCGACTCCTGACGTAGTGAACATGCTGCTCATGGGTGGGCCGCTTTATGTGCTTTACGAGTTCGGCATTATAACCCTTAAACTGTTAAAACTCCCTTAGGATGAAATTATGCTCCTGTAAGAGGGCGGCAGTAACCCCGAGAACCCGGTTAAGACCGCATGACGGACTTTCTGCCTTTAGAAATACCGCGCTTATCGGCTGGGAACGGGCAATTTGCAAAACCTGTTTTGCGCCTGCAATAAATTGTCCGGTTACGTCAACCCTGTCCTGCCGGATTACCCTGGCCCGGCCCTGCAGGACATCCCGGCCGTTACCGCCGGTCAGCTCGGCGCCGATCCTCGGGGTGGACAACCCTCCCAGCTGCTCCGGGCATATTGGTATCCAGATTGCTCCCTCCAGGGCCATGGCACATTTCGGGCATGATTTTATTTTGCCGTCATAACGGGTTTTAAGTCCGGTGAGACAGGCGCTTACCAGATAAATTGGCTGACTATGTTTGCTGATCATGCTATAAAAGAGAAAATTTTTAAAAATTTGTAACTGTTCAGCAAAAGACTAAAAATTATCTAAACCACTGTGCTGCAGCTGAGTAGTTACAAAAAATTTTGGTAACTGCTCACAGGGCACCGCATATTCGGAGTCGAAGTTTATGCCCTGTTTTTAAGGGTGCTTACCTGCGCGATCAGCCTGTCTTACATAGCATCAGTATGCTGTGCCGGCTGATCACGAAAATCTAACGGAGTCTCCCTTTGGTCGCTTACCTGGAGTCTCCCTTTGGTCGCTTACCTGGAGTCTCCCTTTGGTCGCTTACCTGGA
>JANTGB010000162.1 GCA_024763115.1 Desulfobulbaceae bacterium
GTAACCCTTGATATTATAAGCAATATATTTATAAAAACATATTGTCTAACAAAAAACGGCTCCATTAATGGAGCAAAACTCACAAAGTTGGGTTAGGGTTAATTCTCTAAGCTGTAGTCATTCTGAAATTCAGGGAAACAATGGCGGAAGAGTAACTGGTTACAGGGTGCAGACGTAACTTATCCAAATATCAAAAAAGCCCGTCACTGCTCACAGGGCACCAGATCTTTTCGCGATCAGTCCGGCTTACGTACGACTAATATGCTGCGCCGGCATGATCACAAAAATCTACGGCACCCTGTAACCAGTTACAATTACAGGGGTTAGCGAAGTTATGGTGCTTACCCCATGAGTAGTTACAATTACCTATCTATTTATTTTTTCAGGCAAGCTATATATCCAACAGGCCTATAAATCAATCGGCAATTCTATTTTCCTGACCCCTTCCGTCTTGATCCGGTCAATCAGCCCGGCCAGGGCCGGTTTGACATTCTCGCGGATATCACCGGCAACAACAATGAAAAGCAGGTCGTCTCCCGGTTGAAACCGACCGGAAAAGGCCTCAATTTTTATATCGAAAATCCCTTCCCAGTCCAGAAATTCCCGGCGGATAAGTTCAATTTTGTCCTGATCGGCAATAACCTCCAAGGCCGCAACCGGGCTGTGGTCGGCACGTGACCAGCTCCGCACTACCCCGTTATGAACCAGGATCATTCCGACATTTTCGGTAAATCCAGGCTGGTTTTTCATCCCGGCAATGGTTTGGGAAATATCCATTTTCTACTCCTGCCCCAGGCTTTTGGCCGCAACCTCATAAACATCTCTGGAGGGATTTGCGGCCAGAATACGCTCAAGCTTTTTTTTCATCAATTGCCGCCGGCGTAAATCAAAACGCCGCCAGCGGCTTAACGGGGCCAGCATCCGGGCGGCAATCTGCGGATTCAAGCTATCAAGGGCCGTTACCTGATCTGCCAGAAATTCATATCCAGCCCCGCTTTCTTCATGAAAACAACTGATGTTGGCCCCGCAGAATGTACCGATCAAGGCCCTGACCCGATTGGGATTACGCAGATCAAAATCAGGGTGCGATAACAGGCTCTTTACCTCGGCAAGGGTATCGGGCCGGGGAGCTGCGGCCTGAATGGCAAACCACTTGTCAATGACCAGCCGCTCCCGCCGCCACTTATTGGCAAAATGCACCAGCACAGCGCTTCGTTCCGGGCAGTCACGGTTATGAACCAGGGCGCTGAAGGCCTGGATAATATCGGTCATGTTGTTACTACCGTCATATTGCCGAAAACAGATATCAAGCACCGAATCTTCGTTAAGCAGCATCAAATATGACAGGCTTAAATTTTTCAGGCTGCGTTGTCCGGCCAGGACAGGATTATAAAGATAAGGGCTTAAATCGGCATTGGCATGATATACCTCGAGCAGCTCATGAAACAATGATCGGGCCAGGCTGCGGCGGACAAATTCCCGGGCCTGATGAATTTCATCGACCATAATAATATCCAGCTGTTCACCCAAATATTTTTCCGAAGGCAGGGTTAAAAGCTGAGTCAGGAAAGCAGCATCAAGCCGACCGTTCAGGGCCAGCAGAGAGGCAAAGGTCTCCTCCACCTCAGGACTTAACCGCAGATCAAGACCAGCCTCAAGATCAGTAACCAGCCGGATAATAATCCGGCAGAAATAACGCCTGCCCGCTTCCCAGCGGCTAAAGGGGTCGGAATCATGCGCCAGGAGAAAACGCAAATCATCATCACTGTAGGAAAATTCAACCCTGACCGGGGCTGAAAAATCGCGCAGCAGCGAGGGAATGGGCGGCTCCGGGATATCATTGAAAACAAAATTTTCCTCAGGCTCCCTGATTTCCAGCAGCCGACTGTTCTCATTACCATTTCCCCAAAGTAATCCGACCTTAAAGGGAATATGAAATGGTTTTTTCTCCGACCGGCCCGGAGTGGGAGGACAGGACTGGCTGACCTTCAGGGTATAACGTTTTTTCTCCTGGTCATAGGCGGCGCAACAGCTTAACAGCGGGGTTCCGGCCTGGCCGTACCAGCGGCGGAACCGGCCGAGATCAACCCCGGAGGCATCTTCCATGGCCTTGACAAAATCCTCAGTGGTTACTGCCTGACCATCATGCCGGGCAAAATAAAGATCCATGCCTTTGCGGAAATTTTCCCGGCCCAGCAGGGTATGAATCATCCTGATTACCTCAGCGCCCTTTTCATAAACAGTAACCGTATAAAAGTTATTGATTTCAATATAGGAATCAGGCCGGACCGGATGGGCCATAGGGCCGCTGTCTTCCGGAAACTGAAAATTACGCAGCATTCGCACGTCATTGATGCGTTTAACCGGACGAGAAGTCATATCAGCAGTAAATTCCTGATCACGAAAAACCGTCAGGCCTTCCTTTAAACTCAACTGAAACCAGTCGCGGCAGGTTATCCGGTTGCCGGTCCAGTTATGAAAGTATTCATGGGCAATTACCGCCTCAATCATTTCATAGTCAAGGTCGGTGGCAGTCTCCGGCCGGGCCAGAACATATTTGGAATTAAATATATTCAGCCCCTTGTTCTCCATGGCCCCCATGTTAAAATTATCAACCGCAACAATCATGTAAAGATCCAGATCATACTCACGGCCGAAAACTTTTTCATCCCAGGCCATGGCCTTCTGCAGAGAACGTAAGGCATGGTCACAGGACTTGCGATTATGCTCCTGGACATAAATATGGAGCGTTACCAGCCTGCCGCTCATGGTGGTAAACCGACCATTGATTCGGACAAGATCCCCGGCCACCATGGCAAAAAGATAACAGGGCTTGGGAAAGGGATCAGACCAGACGGCAAAATGCCGATTGCCGGGTAATTCGCCTTTTTCCAGTAAATTACCATTAGCCAGCAGAACCGGCAGCGACCTGTCGGCCTCAATTGTGGTGGTGTAACGGGCCATAACATCAGGCCGATCTAAAAAATAGGTAATTTTACGAAAACCTTCAGCCTCACACTGGGTGGAAAACATGTTGCCGGCAAAATAAAGACCGTCCAGGGATGTGTTGGCTCCAGGATTTATTTCCGTCTCTATCTCCAGGACAAATGAGTCAGGGACAGCAAAAATCGTAAGAGTTTCCGGGCCTGTTTCATATTCGTCTTCCCTTAGAAGACGGCCATCAAGTTTTATCGACCTTAACTTAAGCTCCTCACCGTTTAAAACCAGATTTTTCTGCCCGTTGTTGCGGCGGCAGCTCAAGGAGGCAGTCACCAAAGTATGATTCTCGTCAAGATTTACATGCAGTTTGACCTCATCAATGAAGAAATCAGGTGGGCTGTAATCCTTTAAATATTTTTTTTCCGGCTTCTTTGTCATTTCAATTATCCACTTTCTTCAAGCCCTGCTACAGCAGGAATTACCACCGGCACATTCATTTCCTGGCCCGGCATTAAAGAGTTTAAATTTATTTTGCTGTTATACTTATTTATCAGCCAGAAGGGAAGATCAAACTCCCGGCAGAGATTCCAGATATTATCCCCCCGCTTCACTTTATAAACGCGAATTTCTTCAACCTGATAGACGGCAAAAAAATCTTCTTCAATCTCTTTGTGATATTCATAGCGTTTTACCGCAAATTCTTCCGGACTGACTTTGGTCAGGGGAATGGCAATTTTCCGGTCAAGATGGATGGAACGACCGAAAGGCAGACCGTTTAAGCGCCTGATCTGTTGAGTGGGAACTTCCAGCCAATCTGCGTAATGGCCCAGGGTTTCACCAGCCTGAACTTGAATTGTTCCCAGTCGCTGTCCAGCCTCACACCTTACTGCTGTAATGTCAAAATCGCCGATAACAACTGCGGAATTAATCTCACTGACCAACTCCTTCGCAGAACCGACCTTCTTTTCCAGCTCCATAACCGGGGTCTCGATCAGGGCTTCCGATTCTTCCTCGGCAACCGGTTTCACCACGATTTCCTCTTCCGATTTGACTATGATTTTCTCCTTGGTTTTCGGAACTTCCACCTCTTTAACCATTGTCTGGGGCGGAACAAGAGGACAGACCACCGGTTTAACCTTTTTAACCGGCTCCACCTTGACTTTGGTTTTCAAGGTAGCCGTCACAATTTCAGGGGCTTCAGGTTTGCGGGGAATAATTTTTTCATCAGGGAGAGGGATACGGAGATTCTGCCCTACATAAATAGTTGCCCGGGAATTAAGGTTATTGGCCATAATCAGATCAGTAAGCCTTACCCGGTGCCTCCTGGCCACTACTCCTGCAGTATCGCCCCTTTCCACCCGATAAAAACGACTTTGTTTCTGTCCGGCCTTGAAGATATCACCGGGCATGGCGGCAACAAGTTGTTTAAAATCGGTGTTCAGGCTCAGGGGCAGGCGCAGCTTATAGCCCTTGGGCAAATATTTCTGCCCGGCAAAGACAGGCTTACGCAGGGCAGGATTTAACTCGCGAATCGTTTCCAGGTCAACCTGGAAATGGCGGGCAATATCCTTTACATCTACATAACCGGTCAGTTTCAGTTCATTGGTTTTTATCGGCGCATGCAGGGTTACATCGCCATAATATTTCCGGTAATTTTTAGCGATTTCCCGGGCTGCCAGGAATTCGGAGTAAAAATTTCGCGACGCAAACCTGAAACGCCGTCCCTTATAATTATTAAATATATTTTCATAACCGCCCTTGCTCTTCTGGGCGCGAACCATGCCGTTTACGCCATGATTATAGGCGGTCAGAGCCAGGGGCCAGCTCCCCAGCTTCTGATAATTTTCTTTTAAAAAACTAGCGGCGGCATGGGTGGCACGAATTGGATCACGCCGTTCATCCAGGGTATAATCAACGCTCATGAATCTGCGGCCGGTGGAACGGGTAAACTGCCAGATTCCGGCCGCGCCGAACTTGCTGTATGCCTTATAATTAAAGGAAGATTCCACATGGGGAAGATAGACCAGATCTTCGGGCAGACCATAATCGCGAAAAATTTTTTTCATCTCGGCCAGATAAGCGCCGGAACGCTTGAGACCCGGCAGAAAACGGTCCCGCTGACAGAGTTGAAAACGGATATTTTGCCGGGCAGCGCGCAGACTCTTTTTGTCAGCCCCGGCCCCGAACAGGGCCAGCACCCTTTGTTCCTCTTTAGTGGCCGGTTTTTTCCCGGCTGCCAGTTTATCAAGAATTTTTTTGTATTTAGCCTTGACCTGTTTGATCTTTTTTTTATTTTTCTTCCGGGCCCCCCGCCTGTCCCGATCAACCAGTTTGATTCCTTCATAGATTATCTCAAGGCGGAGGGAATCATGGATATAGCCCATATTGCTGGGATGTTCGGTATAAACCTTTTTCCAGAATTCCACATTGGGCCGGATGGAATCATAAACCGGAAAAGGGTCTATGGTGGCCACAGCTTCAGAGCTGCAGAAAAACAAAAGAATAATAAAAAATATTTTTTTAAACATCATTGGTAAGTTATCTCTACTCCTGCTTCACGCAGCAAAGCCACGGCAGTTCCTGTTGACGATGTCCCTTCCGGCAGCAAAAGCCGGTCTATTTTATGGTCAAGCAGCCACTTACCGACTAGATAACCTTTTTTTCTCTCAGCCTGTGAGTGAGGATTTTCCAGATACTCCCTCACCACCTTGCCTTCTTTTTTATTAATGGTTTCCAGACAAAACCAGGGAGCCCTGGCAATATGAGCTGCTATTTTTCCGCCTGGTTCGTCTAATGGAGTCATCTGCCTGACAATATCACCTCTACC
>JANTGB010000163.1 GCA_024763115.1 Desulfobulbaceae bacterium
CGTTTGGGACTTCGAAGCATACTTGTGCTATTCGAGAAGGCCCAAACGGGCGAAGAGGTAAGCGTAGACTCCGTGAGGTGCTGGTGAACGCTTACCAAAAATATTATTGCACTTCAAGATGGGTATCATTGATGATGTATTATTTTTACGGGAAATTGAGAGATCGACCCCTTCTTTTACAGAAAAGACCAGGTATGAAGCTGGAAAAAGCTGGAAAAAAAATCTTCAGGCTTGCGTCCTGAAACACAAATATGAATTTCTAATACTTAATCGTAACTGTTTACAGGGGACCGGATTTTTCGCGATCAGTGCGGCTTACGTATGACTAATACGCTATGCCGGACTGATTGCGAAAATCTCCCGCTGTCTCCTGATAGTCGCTTACCTGCGCCCTGTAACCAGCTACAATCACAGTGGTTTATGAAAATTAATCCCTACCTATGTTAGAAATTATGTCTAATCAACAGCTGCAGGTTCCGCCGCAGTCACAGCCGGTTCCCGCGACATTAAGAGAAACTTTATTTTTCAGAGCATCCTCAACATTATTAACAATCTCGGCAAAAGCCCTGGTGGTCGGGGTATCTGCCTCAGAACTGAGATAAGGGGCACCTGAATCACCTGCCTCAACAACTTTGGGATCAATGGGTATCCGCCCCAGGAAACGAACCTTGTAATCTTTCGCAGTCTTCTCACCACCGCCGGTCTTAAAAATATCAATAGTTTCATTGCAGTTAGGACAGATAAAACCGCTCATATTCTCAACCATGCCCACCACTTCCATCTTCACATGCTGACAAAAATTCAGTGATTTACGGACATCCGCCAGAGAAACTTCCTGAGGCGTGGTTACTACAAGGGCCTCGGAATCCTTAATGGTCTGAGCTACAGTAAGAGGTTCATCACCGGTTCCAGGGGGAGCATCAATGATCAAATAATCAAGATCCCCCCAGTCAAGATCCGCGATAAACTGACGAATAGCCTGAATTTTTAAAGGGCCTCTCCAGATAATGGCATCATCACGATTTTCCATCATATATTCCAGAGAAATCACCTTAAGATTATCATTGTAAATCATGGGCGGCAGCAATCCATCTTTTTCAACCTCTTCATCCTGCAGCTTCTGGGTAAGATTAAGCATTCTACAAATATCCGGGCCATGGAGATCAACATCCATCAGCCCGACCTTATGGCCCTTGCGGGCCAGGCCTAAAGCCAGATTAACGGAAACCGTACTTTTACCAACTCCCCCCTTACCGCTCATAACCAAAATTTTGTGTTTTATTTTACCCAGTGAAGAGTTGATTGCCATATCCTGTTGGGCCATGGCCGCATCCTGGGAGCCACAGCTTGATGACGCACTGCTGCAGCTTTGGCTGTTACATGAACTGGACATAATTAATTCCTCCTGCTGCCGATAATAAAATCAGCATTTATTCAAATTAAGACCTTAAAACCACCTATAAATTACTGTCACTGAGCCTATGCTTACCTCATTCCGCAGGCCGCCCGGCTTATGTATGAATAATATACTACGCCTGACTACCTGCGAAAATCTCCCGGAGTTTGCCGATGGTCGTTTACCCGCACCCTGTAAGCAGCTGCAATTAATCAAAGCTAATTGAGCAACATATTTATATACTCCAAGGCGGTATATATCTGCAACCCAAAACATAAAGCAAAAAATGATTCTCCGGCCTTTCGCCCGAACCGGCCCGGCCTGTCATCATGAGGTTGTCCTGCGGAACAGAAGGCAGGTGATGCATAAAAATTATTCAACATGTCGACCGAGACCTGCTGACTGCCGACAGAGGCGGGTCGGTTTATCCTCTCCGGGGGGGCAACTTTGATCCGTTGATAACAGATTGGACTGAGTTTGATCAGCTGACGGCTTATAATTTTGTCCGGTTCAGCAGGTGAGATGAAACCCGGCGCTGACGTTTTTCCCGTCTTCCCATATCCGGTTAAATATTTTTACGGCCTTTGCCGTTGCTTCTGCGATAAGCTTAATTCCGCAACGGGAAAGATGCTCAACTAAATTATTATCAACTTTCATCAGGCCCGAGCTGCCGGTGCCGACAATAAAATATTCAGGTTGCGCTCTGAGAATATCAGCCACATCGTCAACAGCGACAATGTGGCCTGAACTGCGCCACCAGTCCGGGACGACCAGGCCGTTAATAATTTTCAAATCAGCAGCGTATTGTTTTCCGGAAATGGTTATTGAGCCAAAGGAATATTGTTCGATCATGATAAACTCGCAAAAGGTCTTAACTCACCATGAAGCTCATGAAGAGCATGAAGTTAACAGGTTGATTTTCCTTTTTTCTTTTCTTTATATCCTTCATTCGCTTCATGGTAGAATTGTCTCCATTTATCTCATTACGCTGTGAGCCACCCCGTGGCATTGACCGCAGGAGCTGAATTTTTTTACCATTGTCTCGGGATGGGGAACATTATGACATTCCCGGCATCTCTTGATAGTCCGATGTTTAGCCGGATGACAGAGAGTACACTGCAGGGCCGAATGCCTGGTTTTGTTGACAGCCAGCATTTCATAGGCCTTGCGATGACAGGAGCCGCATACCGTGTTGGGAATGTCATCCGGGTATACGACTTTAAGGGCTTTATGGGGAGGATGGCAGTTTAAACACCGACCCAGCGGCGTCTGATCCGTTTTCATACCGCCGACAGTGGGCAGGGTACCCTTGTGACCCTGATGACATTCCAGGCACTGAGGGATATGCCCATGTCTTGTGTGATGACATGCCGTGCAGTATAATTCCGTATGCTGAGTGACAAATGTCTTGATATCCTTATCTAAATCCTGATGACAGACATAGCAGCCCTGGCCCAGGGCCCGGCCGGCCGGGATATACAGGGGTGAATGGGCTTCTTGATGACAGGAGCTGCAATTCACCAGTTCTTCTCCATGCGGATGCTGGTGACATCGGGTACATTTCGGTAAAATATCCTCATAACGGTCTTTGTCCGCCCTATAGACATGAACCTGCAAATGACAATCCCGGCAGGCCACGCCCGAGTGTTTAGCGCCGGCAGTTCTCAAAAGACGGGCAATATCAGGATGGCACTCCATGCATTTTTTTCGTGCCATAGGCTCGCTCATTTTTGGATAAAGAGCCTTGATATCAGCCTTATCGACAGTAGAGCCGGGAAATATTCCACAATATCCGCTCAAGGCCGACAGCAGCCAGCAGAGAGCAGCACAGAAAGGGAAAATTATCCGATAACGCCCCCAGGCTGTCTTGACTGATCTCTTCTTACTCATCTAACGTCCAGGATGGAGCAACTACTCCGATATCATTAGAAAAATTATCAAAATATGACAAATCCATCTCCTTGGCCGCTCCCCGGGCCGGAGAATTATCCTGCAGCGAAAAATCATACCGGTCAGGGTCGACAAAAAGAGGGTTGCTGAGCAAATCACCGCGTCTTCGGCCATTGCAACCGGAAAATTGCGCTTTTTCAACAAGAAATGAATATTCATCATAGTCTTCGTCAAAAGATGATGTTTCGCCGTTGGCAAACAAAAGATTAAATGATGCGTCACGGCAATTTCCGGTCATAATGCCGGTGGAAAAATTATAGGCAATAATATTGTTGATGATTTCAATATTACCGTTGCTGTCATTTCTGATCCCGGCCCCCATTATATTGCTGCCGTTGGCGACAATCGTATTATGGAAAATAGCTATATCAATTAAATCGGAATCTTTCCATAAGCCGCAGGCAATTCCGGCCCGGAGATTATTATATATCCAGTTATTGCTGATTCCAAAGCTGCCGCTTATCCCGCTGTGGATATGGATTCCACTCCCTTTGTTGAAATATATCCTGTTTTCATAAAGATCCAGCAATGGAGCAAATTCCGCCGTGCCGTAGGAGGCAATTCCCGCCGTACCGTTGGCGTAGGTTCTGTTATGAAAAGCCGTAAGCCTGGTATTGTTTTCCACCCTGATTCCGGCCCGGTTATTATGAAAAATATCATTGCCGGTTACCGTAAGTTCTATAATGGTTTCGGCCTGGGGGTTGGTCTGGAGTCCCCCACTTTTATTGAGAAAAATTTTATTGTTGCTTATCTGAAATATTGAGGCATTGTCCCTGGTCTGCTCACTCTTGCGGATACGGATACCGCCCTGGTGATTTTGATGCACCCTGTTGGAGTCAATAAGGCAAAAATTGGCGTCGTTAATGCTTATCCCCCCGTTTTGATTATTATAAATATCGTTGTTAACTATCCGGACATCAGCCTTGTGTTCAATATTTATTCCTGCCCTGCCGTTTTCGGATAAACGGCAATTTTTAATCATCACAGGTGAGGAGCCGCGAATCCGCACACCGACCCGGCCATTTTGATAAATATTATTATCCTCTATTGTTATGGTCGGCTTAATTTCAGCGGCCAGTACGCTGTCCAGGCTGGGCGGAAAAAAGGAAAGCCCGAAAACAATAGTCGGCCAGACAAGACAAAAAATTATGTGCATAGCGATTTTGTTCATAATAAACCGACAGGAAAATAACTCAGGCTCAGCTATGTGCAATTGCCCGGCCAAGTTCAACAATTCTAGCCAGGGACAGGTTAAGATATTCCGGGTTAATCACTCCCTGATCCCTGGCTTTTTCCAGTTTATGCCAGGCCTTTTTTACCTTGTCATAATCATGGCATATCAGCAATAGATCAGCTCCGGCCTGGAAAGCGCCCAGGGCGGCATCCTCAACGGCCATCTCATTTTCAATGGCTCCCATTTCCAGGTCATCGGTAACGACAACGCCCTTAAAGGCCATTTTATCACGAAGGATTTCCGTTAAAATAACCTTAGACAAGGTAGCCGGCATATCAGGATCCAGACAGGGATACACGGTATGAGAGGTCATGATTGTCGCCACTCCAGCCTTGACGGCAGCCTGAAAGGGGATAAGGTCATCTGCCATTTCCGCCCTGCTCCGCCTGACCACGGGCAGAGTAAGGTGGGGATCTAATCCGGCCCCGCCCAGGCCGGGAAAATGTTTGGCACAGGCAGCAACTCCCTGTTCCTGCATGCTCTTTATAACCAGAGTTCCTAATCTTGCCACCTGCCGGGGATCATGTCCCAGACAGCGTCTTTCCATAAAATAACCCTCTTCCCTTGGACAGACATCCAGCACCGGGGCAAAATTCAAGTTTATTCCCATCTCCCGCAGTTCCCGGCCGCAGGTCCCGGCATAATTGTCAAGTTTTGTTTCCGCTTGAGCCGCTTCCGCGTATTCCCTGGCATCGGCAAACTGGGTAAAGGGCAGGGGAAGCCGGGCCACAGTGCCGCCTTCCTGATCAATGGCAATAAGCGGCGGGGCAAGACCGTATTCATGGCATAGAGCAACAAGATCGCCGGTCAAACTACGCAACTGTTTCGGATCAACCACATTACGTTTAAAAATAATAAAATTATTGATCCGGTAATTTTTAATCAGCTCCAGGGTGGACTCATCCACTTCCGGGCCCGGCAGACCTGCCATGAAAAGCCGACCGATTTTGCTTGTTTTTTTATTTGTCATTAATAACTACTCACTGGAAAAACAGCCTTATTCCGCTAACCACCGTAATTGTAACCGGCTACCGGATACAGGTAAGGGCTCACTCAAAAATAAATTAGTAGAGATAAGATGTAATATGGACATTTAGAGAAGTGATCTAATTGCATGCAACCGCAGGCATAGCAGGGCTACGTTGAGGATTGCATAATTGCAGATCGCTTTTCTAAATG
>JANTGB010000164.1 GCA_024763115.1 Desulfobulbaceae bacterium
TTTTTTGTTAGACAATATGTTTTTATAAATATATTGCTTATAATATCAAGGGTTACAAATTGATGATGCGGAAAATGCATTTTGTAGTGCCATAAAAGCATTTTGACACTCCATAACATGTTGTTATTACTATATTTTATCTTTTTGTGTCACAAAGTTGGGTTAAGGGATTTATTCTAAGAACCCTGAGGTTTTCTTCCACTTTAGTGGGTTAGGACTGCGAAGCGTACTTGCGCTACTCGAGCAGGCCTAAATGGGCGAAGATAAGGTATAGCTGAATAGTTACCTCACTTTTTTGTATTACGTCCGTTCAAGCAGACCTGCGGTTTGGGTGCCGCTATAATATATGGAGAAGTTAGCACTTCATCACTTGACACCTTGATTTTAAACGACTTAAATAGGTCACATGGGGGGAGAAAAGAGAAAAATTATTTTAACCGGATACCGGGCAACCGGAAAAAGCACGGTGGGAATGTTGCTGGCGGATAAACTTGGCTGGGAGTTTATTGATACCGATCAGGAGATTGAAAAAAGAGAGGGATGCTCTATTGCCCGGATGGTGACCGGCCGGGGTTGGGATTTTTTCCGCGATCTGGAAAAAGAGTTGCTTCTGGAGCTGGTTCCGGCGAAAAATATTGTTATTGCCGCCGGGGGCGGGGCAATTCTCCACCAGGATGCCTGGGCCCGGCTGATGGCCACCGGCCTGGTTGTCCGGCTTACAGCCGACCCGGAGACTATTTGCCAAAGACTGGCTGACGACAGCAGAACTGAGGGACAAAGACCATCCCTGACCGGCAGTGATATTTTTAATGAAGTTAAATCCGTGCTTACTGAGCGAGAGCCTCTTTACCGGCAGGGCTCAAATATTGAGATCTCCTCAACCATACCTCCTGTCGAGATAGCTGAAAATATATTAAAAATATTCAGGCAACCTGGAACCTCTGAACCTCTGAACCTCTGAATCTTTGAACCTACGAAACCTTTGAACCTCTAAAACCGCAGACAATGGACAAATAATAATGGCAGGAAATACATTTGGTCAGGTTTTCCGGGTAACCACCTGGGGAGAATCCCACGGCACTGCCGTCGGGGCAACAATTGACGGCTGCCCGCCGGGGCTTACGCTGACAGCGGAGATGATTCAGCAGGATATGGACAGGCGACGTCCCGGCACCGGCGGGGCTGCCAGTCCCCGCAAGGAACCGGATAAGGTGGAAATTCTTTCCGGTATTTATCAGGATACCACCACCGGCACGCCCATTTCCCTGATTATCTACAATAAAGATGCCCACAGTAAGTCCTATGATCATTTGCGGGAAATTTTTCGTCCCGGTCATGGGGATTTTACCTATCTGAAAAAATACGGCATTCGCGACCATCGCGGCGGCGGACGGGCCTCGGCCCGGGAGACAGCAGCCAGGGTAGCGGCAGGTGCGGTGGCCCGCCGGCTGCTCCTTTGCGATAATATTAAAGTTGTCGCCATGACGGTAGCCCTGGGAGGCATTGTTGCCGGTCAGCGCAATATGGCCCATATTGCTGAAAACCGTTTATTCTGTCCCGACAATGAGGCGGCGGCCCTCATGGAGGAACGAATCAGAAAAGTGCGTGAGCAGCATGATACCCTGGGAGGCCTTGTCGAAATAATTGCCCAGGGGTGTCCGGCCGGACTGGGAGAGCCTGTTTTTAACAAACTTGACGCTGAACTGGCTGGAGCCCTGATGTCGATCGGCGCGGTCAAGGGGGTGGAAATTGGTTCCGGTTTTGCTGCGGCTGCCGGTACGGGATCAAAAAATAATGATCCCATCCTGCCCACGGGTTTTGCCTCCAATAATTCCGGTGGTATTCTGGCCGGAATAAGCAATGGCGATGATATTGTCGCCCGGGTGGCGGTTAAACCGATTCCCTCAATTGCCGGGGAGCAGCAGACGGTTAATCTGGCTAATGAGCCGGTGACCATCAAGATCGGCGGTCGCCATGACATATCGGCCATTCCCCGGATTATTCCGGTCTGCGAGGCCATGGTCTGCCTGGTTCTTGCCGATCATCTGCTGCGCCAGAGAGCAATACAACAGGTACCGAAACGGAGTTAAAAAATGGCTGCGACAAAAAATAAAAGAAAAGATTTTAAAAAAATATGGCTGATCAGCCGCGAATACGAGGGACTGGCCGGGGCCGGCGGGGTCAAGGATGTCTGTCGGCAACTGGCTGAGGCCCTGGTTAAAACCGGCAAAAAAGTCAGTGTCATGCTGCCCTGTTACGGCTTCATGCCTGATCCTCTGCCCGGTTTCAGAAAAGTCGCCACTTTTCAGGTTGATATGCCCTATGTCGGGGTTGAACGGCGCGAACAGGTCACTATCCGGGCCCGGCGCCGGGATAAAAATCTGACAATTTATCTGGTTGACGCCGAACGTTTTCGGGAAAAGAAATCAATTTATACCTACACGGCTGAAGAAGAGGCGGATAACCCGGATCATGTCCAGGGCTCAGGCCATTATGATTATTTTGCCATGAATGTCCTGCTGCAGAAGGCAGCTGTTGATTTCATGATCCACCAGCGCCGCAAAGTTAATATCATTCATTGTCATGACGGCCATACCGCCCTGTTACCGGCCATGGTCAGGGAAAATGAGGGCTATCGCCATTTTTTCTTCAACACCGGCCTGATTGTCACAATTCATAATGCCGGACTGGGCTATCATCAGGAAGTTGCTGATCTGCCCTTTGCCAAGACCATTACCGGGCTGCCCGGAAAGGTAATCAGCCGTAATCTGTTGAACGGCTCTTTTGATCCCTTTCTGGCTGCCTCAGCTTATGCGGTAATGAACACGGTCAGTGAAAATTATGCCAGAGAACTGCGGGAAACAGCAGATGACGAGCTGACTGGCCGGCTTGGCCATATTCTTCTTTCCCGGGGGGTTAAACTTGAAGGCGTAACCAATGGAATTGCCCCGCCTGATTTTGATACCAGTCAGCCGCAGAAACTGGGGATTGACGCCGGATATTCCGTCCTGAAAAAGGATATGGCCGGCAAGCTGGTCTGCCGGCGGAAACTTGTTCAGGACATTATTGCTAAAAAAATTACCGCAATCAGGCAGAGCGGCAGCCTGGCCCCAGACAGCAAAATACCTCTTTTTACCTTTATCGGTCGTTTAACCGCCCAGAAAGGCGTTGATAAGCTGGTGGGCGCCCTGGAAACCCTGCTGCCCATGGATAAAAAATTCCAGATTCTTATTCTGGGCAGCGGAGATAAATCTATTGAAAAGAGTCTGATTACCATGGCCGCCGCCAAGGCCAATGAAGGCCGGGTTTGTGTGTTGCTGGGCTATGATCCGGCTCTGGCCAATCGGATTTACGCGGCAGGAGATTTTTTTCTTATCCCATCCCGCTATGAGCCATGTGGCCTGACCGATTATATTGCCCAGCTTTACGGCAATCTGCCCATTGTTCATCATGTCGGCGGCCTGGTAAAGGTGAGGGACAATGAAACCGGTTTTGCCTATCAGGAACACAGTTCGGCCGCGCTCATCGGGGCCATGCAGAAGGCCCTGCGCATTTACCTGCGTAGGCCGGAAGAGATAGGCCGGATGCAGGTCAAGGCCGTGAAAACAATTTACAGCAAATATACCTGGGATAAAATCGTTCAACGTTATCTGGCTCTTTATGAAAAAGCAATTTTACAACATTCCTGAGCAACCAGATGATCCTGTGCCGCTTAACCCCTGGTTTTGCCGCCGCCAGGATTTTTTTGTTAAAAATGTATTCAGGGAGTTTTTTAAATCATACAGAGGATTTACCGTCATTTATGAGCAGTATCCGGATTGCGGTCAAATTACCTTTGCCGACATTGAGCAGCTTGTCGGGGCTGAGAGCAACAAGGGCCTGTGGCTGCTCAAGAACCAATGTCATCAGCTCTGGCGTCATGGCGGCCTGCAGCCGGGCCGGGAAAACAGCTTTTTTCTTGATTGGCTGATCGGTTCACTTTTTCATGAGGCCATGAAGCTGAAGGAAAATATCTATATTATTTCCAGGTATGTCCCCATTGCCCATGAAATAGATGACTTGCCGGGCCGGGAAGAGGTTACCGGCAATCCTGCCGAGTGGCAACGATTCCTGTCCAGTGCCAGGCGGGAAATCCCCAAACAGGTGGAAAATCTGGCTTTTCTTTTTGGCCGGGCCGCCTATTTTCTCCGCCGGGAACTTATCAACCAGGGCGAAAACATGCTGCTTCTGCGCTATTTTTTTGAAAATCCGGACATGCTTAAGGAGTTGTGGTCTGAGAGCCTGGAAGAAATTTTTACTGATCTATTCCCAGCCGGCCCTGAATACGGTTATTGCCTGGTCGGTAAAAGCTACCTGGACGGTCACTGGCACGAACAGGCTCTTGCCGCTTATTCCGCTGCCCTGAAATTGAATAAAAAATGTGATGACGCCCTGCGCCGCATTTCTCAGCTTCGGGTTATTCTCCGGAATAACGCGGAGATGATGTTGTCGGTATCCTGATAATATTTCAATTAGATGTTGACTTACCCGGCGTTCACCATTCATAATAAATGAGTAACTAGTGAAAAATTTTACGATAATAAATTAAAACAGCGGCTTTCAGTCCGCTTTTTTTCGACAAGGGGGTAAAAATGGCTATAAGAGTCGGTATTAACGGGTTTGGGCGGATCGGCAGAAATATTTTTCGGGCCATTGATAAAGATGAAACTTTTGCTGATATTGAAATCGTTGCCATTAACGATCTTACCAGTAATGAGACCTCGGCCCATCTGTTGAAATACGATTCGGTCATGGGGGTGTATGAGCGCGAGGTAACAGCCGACGACAAAGGGATAGTTGTTGATGGCAGGCATATTGATATTTACAACCAGCGCAATCCTGCTGATATCCCCTGGGGTGATGAAGGGGTTGACTATGTGATAGAATCCACCGGCCTGTTCACTGACGGCGAAAAGGCGGCCATGCATCTTGATGCCGGGGCCAAAAAGGTGGTTATTTCAGCTCCGGCCAAGGGTAAGGTCAAAACAATTGTCATGGGGGTCAATGAAGATGAATATGATCCGGCCAATGACCATATTGTCTCCAATGCCTCCTGCACCACCAACTGCCTGGCTCCCTTTGCCAAGGTGATTATGGATCACTTCGGTATTGTCAAGGGCTTGATGACCACGGTTCATGCCTATACCAATGATCAGCGTATTCTTGATTTTCCCCATAGCGATCTGCGCCGGGCCCGGGCTGCGGCCATGTCGATGATCCCCACCAAAACCGGGGCTGCTGCCGCCATATCCCTGGTAATCCCGGAATTGAAAAATAAATTCGACGGCCTTTCCGTCCGGGTACCAACCCCTAATGTTTCATTGGTTGACGCGGTCATGGAGGTGGAAAAGGAAACTACTGTTTCCGAAGTAAACGAGGCCTTGAAAAACGCGGCAAACCGCTATCTGGGCTATTCTGATGAGCCGCTGGTTTCCATTGATTACCAGGGCAATCCCCATTCTTCAGTGGTTGACGCCATGTCCACCAAGGTTATCGGCAACATGGTAAAGGTCTTGAGCTGGTATGATAACGAGTGGGGCTATTCAAACCGGGTGCTTGATCTAATTATGCTGATGAAGAGTCAAAGTCCCCTGTAGAGAGGTAATTACAATAATATTTTGTAAATGTTCGGCTAGCACCCCACGGAGTCTACGCTTACCTCTTCGCCCGTTTCGGCGTGATTCACATAGTATACTATAGTGAACACGCCGAAACGA
>JANTGB010000165.1 GCA_024763115.1 Desulfobulbaceae bacterium
GCATTTTTTCTCAAATCAAGGCATTTTGAAAAAATAAGCGCAGTCATATAGTTGATATTACGAGCATTATTTTTTCAAAATAACACAGAGTTGGGGATAAAGGGCATTCTCGGACAGCCTCCTAGTTTCGGAACTGTTTACAGTCGGTTAATCCAGGGCGCTTATGCCGTTTACCGTCAAAGGTTTCGGTTGATTATCAAAACGACCTTACTTTACTCTGTAATGTGGCGCAACCGCAATTTTTTCTTATTATTATTAATTCCGCTTTGCGCTATGTCGCTCTTTACGGTAGATTTGTCGCATATCTTCAGCCAAATTAAATTAATTGTTAACTATTCAGCTGTACTTCATCTGCGTCCGATCAGTCTGTCTTACATAGCATCAGTATGCTGCGCCGGCCTGTTCGGGCACAGCTAAAGCACATCTGCACAGTTGCATTCGGTGATTTTCGTTAATTTTCGGTTTCAAGCTGAATAGTTACAATTACAGGGGTTAGCGAAGTTATGACACTTACCCCATGAGTAGTTACGTTACCATAATATTAAGAATAACTTGCCCTGAGTGAACAGTTACAGGCAAAATTAACGATGTTAAAAAAAATAATTTATTTCTTCCTGATTTCTTTTTTTCTTATCTGTCTGGTAGGCGGTGGAACTATCGTCCGGCTGGTTATTTATAATCCAGGTGATGCTGTCAGTCAGGAAAATATTGCCAGATTATTGAGCATGGAAAGCCCGGTATTCTGCAGTGACGGTAAAGCCAAGATAGGGGTATTTTTTCAGGAAAATCATCGCCAGTATATTCCCTACGAACGGCTGCCGAAAGTATTTGTTAATGCTATAGTGGCCTCGGAAGATCAAAAATTCTGGCATCATCACGGGGTGGATTTTCAGGGGCTTGTCAGGGCAATGAAGGCCAATTTCAAGGCTGGTCGCATTGTCCAGGGCGGCAGCACGATTACCCAGCAGACTGCCAAAAATCTTTTCAAGCGCCGGAACCGCTCATATAAGGCCAAATTTATTGAATTAATTAATGCCTGGCGGCTGGAATATCATTATTCCAAGGAAAAAATTCTGGAATTTTATGCCAATCAATTTTTTGTCAGTGGTAACGGCCATGGCCTTGGGGTGGCAGCCCGGTATTATTTTGACAAATCCGTGGCAAAACTTGACCTCCTTGAAGCCGCTTTTATCGCCGGCAGCGTCAAACGGCCCAATTATTACAATCCTTTTATCTGGAAAAGCAGGGAAGAGAGGGATAGAGCGCGGCAACGAGCCAGAGAGCGGACGGATTATGTGCTGGGCCATATGTATAAACTCGGCATGATTAATCCCGAACAGTATCAACAGGCGATTAATCGGGAAATTCCCTTTAAACAGGGAAAGATGCAGTTTCCCTTGAACACTGTTATGGATATGGTCAAAGAGGGCATGGCTGACCCGAAGATTGAGACCGCTCTATTTGAACATGGAATTGATAACATAGCTACTGCTGGTTTACGGGTGATCACCAGCATTGACAATGACCTGCAGCAGCAGATTTTAGCTGATCTCAAATATGAACTCTCCCGACTGGATGTCCGGTTACGCGGTTATGACCGGCGGATTTTGCAGAAAAGATACGCCGGTTTGCCCTTTGGCAGCAAAAAAAAGCCGGTAAAAGGCAATTTTCTTATAGGACGGGTTGTCGGGATTCACAAGAAAAACCCACTGGGCCTGGAGGTGGTTTTCGGTCAGGAAGATGCCCCGGATTCATTAAGAGGAATGGTTGACGCCAAAGGGCTGAGGCCCCTGGTTAATTCACTGGTTAAGTATGAAAAACAGCGCTGGTCCGAGGCAACCGACAAGGATCTTGTCCGTTTTCTGGAGCGGATTGAGCCTGGTGACCTGGTTTATGTCAGGATAAGGGAACACGATGCCCTGACCGGTGAATACTTTTTTGAACTACAGAAATATCCGGAATTGCAGGGAGCGGTTATTGCCATGCGTGACGGCATGATCAGGGCCATGGCCGGAGGCATGGAAAATTATTTTTATAACCGGGCGGTCATGGCCCGGCGGCCCATGGGCTCGGTCATCAAGCCTCTGGTCTACTGCGCGGCCCTGCAGCTGGGCTGGAACAGCATTGATCCTTTAAAAAATGTCCGGCAGATATTTCTTTATCAGAATGAGCCTTATTTCCCTCGCCCGGATCATGAAAGTCCTTTTCCCGAAGTCTCAATGAGCTGGGCCGGAGTCCATTCGGAAAATGTGGCCTCGGTCTGGCTGCTATATCATCTCTGTGATCATCTTTCTCCGGCCGAGTTTAAGGATCTGGTCTCTCATCTGGGTCTGGCCCGTAATCTCAACGAGTCTTATCCTCACTATAAAAGAAGGATCAGGGACCAACTCGGCATAGTGGTCAATGCTACTGCCCTAAAGCGAACAGCCTTTGCCGGGGCCGTGGCCGCTGCCGAGGCTGATCTGGTTTTTGCTTCCAGACAGGCGGAATGGGAACATCTGACTCTTATGCATTATGATGATAATTTTGAATATGAATTGGCTGATGATCATAAAAAGGAGACGGAAATCAGGCGGGAAATTTTGAAACAGTCATTTCTTCGCTTTGTCGAACTGCGGGAAGAAATAAAACTGTTAACCTGGGATTACAAATATAATCAGAAAAAGTTTATTGATAAGCTTTATTATCAACCACTGGGCGTTGAATTAGCGAAACTGGAGAAGGAAAAACTGTTGACTGCCGGTCGCTTTATCTATAGTGATATTTTCCCGGGCGGTGGCTGGCAGCCCGTGCGCCGCAGTGAGCTTACCCGGAGATTAGCCGTTTTGTCGGAGAATCAGCGGGTTTCTTTCTGGAATAATATCTTGATCGAAGGCAAGTTAAGCTCGGTTACTATTGATCTTATTCGAGATTATGTTGACGATGAATATCATCAGCTGGCCGCCCCTCAGCCTTATTCACCTGAAATTCTTTATCGGATCAGGGATTTTCGAATCATGGTCGGCCTGGAATACCTGGCCGCCTTCTCCCGGGCGCTTGGGGTAAAAAGCCCTCTTGAACCGGTTTTGTCTTTTCCCCTCGGCTCAAATGTTATAACCCTGCTGGAAGCGACCAGAATGTATGAGGGAATAATTTTTGGTAAGATAACTCACCGGATTGACAGCAGAAGTGAAGGTGTTAATATTATAAGCCGGATTGAGTCGGCGGATGGAGAGATAATTTATCAGGCTGATCAGGAAACCAGAATAGAGGTTGACCCTCAGACTTCTCTGGCAATAACCGATATTTTGCGAAACGTTGTTAAGTTCGGCACTGCCGTATATGCCTCCCGGAATATTAAACTGCACAGTAACGACCCGGAAAAGGAAGAGTTGCTCTCCGGGCTGAATCTTACTGTGCCGGTGCTGGGAAAAACAGGGACAGCCAATCGTTTTACCAATGCCGCCTTTGTCGGGCTGATTCCCGGACGACGCGCCGGTGGAAACGGCGTGGTTCTACCGGGCGGCACTATGCTGGCAACCTATGTGGGCTTTGATGACAACAGTCCCATGGTAAGGAACAGCACTCATATAACCGGGGCTGCCGGAGCCCTGCCCCTGTGGAGCAAAATTGCCGATACTTTATTTGTTCAGCATGATTATGCCGCTGATATTGATTTAGTAGACTTAACTTTTTCCACCATTACCGAGCTGCCTCTGTGGTATCCTGATGTAGGACAGATTGAGGTTGCCGTCCAGACTGATAACGGGGGCCTGGTCATGGAAGATCAGGGGCATGCTGATTCAGATGATAAATCCCTTGCTCCGGTTATAACCTTCGGCCGGAAAGTTTCCGGCGGCAGAGTACGGCCTGCCAGACAATACAGGCCATTCTGGAAAATGAATAATTTGAATATGGACAGGGAAACATTATGAAATTTATAAATAAAAAAATAATCAGATTGATATCAGGGCTGGTTGTCGGGGGCATGCTGCTGGCCGGTTGCGCTGATTCGCGAATTGGCGGTTTAATGACAGCCAAAAAGCATGTTCCCCTGCCTGATAGAGGCAGGCAGGATGTCCCGGCCCGGCCTATAGCCGAAGTGAAAAGAAAGGCTGCTGTCAGCCCGGAGAAAATGAAGCCCCGGCCCTTGCCGAAAAAAATAGAGATGTTACAGGTTGACACTGATTTTATTAAACAACGTTCTTCGGCATATCAGGATGAACTGGAAAAATGGCGGAAAACCGTTTTCAGCAGGGAGAGGCCGCCTGAGGGATGGACTGAGTGTCTTGTTGCCTTAAAACGGATATCCGGACGTTACCGCAAATTTCAGGATAAAATTAAAATGAATCGAACAGGGGTGACGACCCGGAATTATCAACAACTGTTGCAGGAGGATATTAATTTTCAGGCCAGTCCCTGTAATAGTCTTGCCCGGCCGACCACCAATGCTTTAAATTCCGCCGGCTGCCGGCAGCTTGAGGCAGCTTTACAACGTCGGAGCGCAGAAGGAAATTATCAGGAGGTCATATCCCTGTATGAGCAGTTGTCTGATTTTTCAGATGATGAAATTTCCCCGGAAATAATGAAATTTTATGCCCAGGCCCTGGTCAAAAGCGGTAATCCGGCAGCAGCGGCTGAGGTTTTAATCAAACTTGAAAAAAAATATGGCTCATATTCTCCCCGGCTTATGGGCCGACAGGCAGCCCGGTTGTTTCTGGCTGCCGGCAATACTAACGCGGCCGTAACAGAGTATGATAAGCTGCTTGCTTATTATGACTCTCTGCGGAAAGAAGAGCCTGTTATCAGGGAACAGCTTGATTTTTTACGGAACCCGGAAGCGCATAGCCGGGAACTGAGCTGGTTTTCCGCAGTACTGCGTGGTTCTTTGCTTTTTAACGGCCGACATTTGTCCAGAGAAATGATTCAAGCCATGACCGGCCTGAATAATTATTTCCCGGAGACGATTTATACGGAAAAGGCCGGAAAAATTTATACTTCATGTGAGGAGAGGATGCGGGACTGGGTCGGCAGGCAGCTGGATCTGGTGGAAAAACTGGTTTCCGACAAACAGTTTGATCGGGCTCGCGAGGTATTGACTGTTGTCGGCAGCGGACCGCTGCCGGTTGATTTTGAGGAACAGGCAAGCCGGCTTGATCGGCGGATCAATATGAGCAGGGAGCAGGAGGAAGAAAGACGGCAGCAGCTTATCGCCCATGCCCGCAATGTTCAGTGGCAGGAAGGAATGAACCTGCTGGACAGTCGGCAGTATGATGAGGCTATCGCTGTTTTTACGGCTTTGCTTGAGGCGGATGACTACCGGGAAGAGGCGGAAAAGCAGATTTCCGCAGCAAAAAGACAGGCGGCCGTTGATTTGCGCAGGCAGGCAGCCGGATTGTTTATCAAGGCCGGAAAAACAGCTGATCCGCAGCTTAAGGGTGAATTTCTGCTGGAGGCCCGGCAGACGCTGCTGGAAATTTTAACAAAATATTCTCAGGTTGATATTATTGATAAGGTAAGAGAGAATCTTAAGGTCATTGAGGGAGATATTTTACAGCTTGATCCCGGTTTGCTGGAGCAGGAGCAGACTTCCCCGACAAATATGGATAAAACATAACTGCCAACAGGGTGCCCGGGTATTCGGAGTCTGAGTTTACGATTTGTTTGTAACCGTTCACCAGGGCACAAAATTTACGATAACCTTCAGTCCTGTAAGTGTTTACCAGTGCCTTAGATTCGTTCGTTTGGGACTTCGAAGCAT
>JANTGB010000166.1 GCA_024763115.1 Desulfobulbaceae bacterium
TTTTTACTTTTTGGTCCGCTTATAGATTAAGCGGACTTAAACCTTCAGGGTTTCCGGTACGTCCCCTTAACGCCGACAAAATCCCCTAACTTGACTTCTTCAAATTTTTCAACCCTGGCAAGAGCGCCCTGGCTGAAGTTAATCCGCACATAACCGGTAAAGCGGTTTGCTTTCAGGTCGGCCAGGAATGCGACCAGCTCGATAACCGGCTCATCCCCCAGCCCTTTCCTGCTGTTTGCCTGTGCGTTTTTTAAGCTCATTTTCGATAAAACCGTAAACTGTTTTTTGTCTTTTTCTTTGTGAGTAGGTAACTATTCAGCAAGGGCTGAAAAACTTTCATAACCTCGGGCTGTAACTGTTTAGATGTGTTTTAGCTGTGTTCAAACAGGCTGGCGCAGCATACTAGTGCTATGTAAGACAGACTGTTTGGGCGCAGATGAAGTGCAGCTGAACAGTTACGTGAGTAGTTAGTTAAAAACAATTTACAGGGGCTTTTTTAGGATGCAGTTAAGAAAATATTAAAGTTTAGTTAGCTAATTATTCACTGGCAAAAACTTTATTGACAGGTAAATTTTCTCTTTTAATTCAACTTGTTATTTAATAGTGACCAAAACTCTTCAAGTTTTTCAGACAATTATTTTTTTCTTGACATAATTTTCCTCTTTGAGGCCGGGGAAAAAAGGAGGAAGGAATCTGCAAACTAACGAAAAACAAACAAACCGCTAAAACATTTCTAACAATGGGCCGGTAAATACAGTTGATCGTAAATATTGCAAAAATTTACTCCCTGGTGAACGGTTACAGATGATCAGCTGACATGACATTAATCGTAAAAACGGTGAACAAATGAAAATTCAAACCTGGAAAAGACACATCATTATATATACTATTCTCCTGATGCTTTCTCCTGCTCTGATTTCCTGCAGCACTCCCGAGGAAAAAAAAATTGAATTTTACGACAAAGGTATTGCGCTGTATGAGAAGGGTGATTTTACCCGGGCCCTGCTGGAGTTTAAGAACGCCATTCAGGTGGCGCCGGAATTTATCGATGCCTACTATATGGCCGGCATGACCTCCCTGGAAGAAAAGGAGTATGCCGGGGCCTACAAATATTTCCTTACCGCAGCCTCCAGGGATCCGCAGCATTACAGATCCCAGCTCCAGCTGGGCTGGATGTTTCTTGAGGCTAAAATGCTCGACCAGGCCGGAGAAAAGGCTGATGTGCTGCTTGCCCATGATCCGACCGATAATGACGCCCATATCCTTTGCTCAGGTATTCTCCTGGCTGAAGAGAAAACCGAGGAGGCCGGGCATCTGCTCGAATCCCTGGAATTTACCGGCGCTCCCCCCCAAAAATATTTCATTACCCTTCATAATGTTCTTGACCGGAGCGGTACCCCTGAAAAAAAAGAAAGGCTTCTTAATAAAGCCCTGGCAACCTATCCCGACAATATTAAATTTCTGGCTTTGCTGGTTCATCATTACACCGGGGAAAAGCGTTATGACGAGGCGATCGGGACGATGAAGAAAATCATTGCCCTTGAGCCGGATAACTTTATCAACAAAAAAACCCTTGCCGCCGTCATGTGGCAATCCGGTGACAAAAAAGGGGTTGAAGACTATTTTGCCGGCCTGACCGGCGAAGAGCCCGAAAACGAGGAGCTGTGGACGAAAATAATTCGTTTTTACGCAGAGAAGCGGGATTTTGAACTGGTGGAAAAAGCCTTGAAAAAGGCCCTGGCGGCAAATCCGCAAAGCTTTAAACTTAATTTTGAAAAAACAAACTTTCTCCTGGCCCGCAAACGCACGGACGAGGCAATTGAACTGTTGCAGAACTGTCTCGGTCTGGACAGGGATCCCGCCTCTCCCGGAATCCTTGACAGCCACCTGGCCCTGGCGGCAATCTATCTGGACCAGGGACAACACGACAAGGCTGATTCTCATGTCCAGGCGGTGATCAGGGAAAACCAAAACAGTCTCGAGGCAAACTTCATAAAGGGGAAAATCAACCTTATTAATGGTGATGCCGAAGCGGCTGTAGCTAATTTCAACCTGGTGGTCAGCGAGAACCCGGACCGGGTCGAAGCCGCCCTTCTCCTGGCCCGGGCCCTTGTTGCCGACAGGCAGCCGGCCCTTGCCGTTGACAGCCTGAAAAGGGCTCATAAAAAGATGCCGGAAAATCCTGATCTGCTTCTGGCCCTGGCCAGGATAACCGCAGACAGGGAGGACATCAGCGAAGCAGAGGGATACCTTTTGCAGCTTGTAGAGATTGACCCGGAAAACCAGGCATTTAAACTCAAGCTTGCTGATTTTTATCTGGCAGCAGAAAAATTTTCCAGGGCCGAGGCAATATATCTGAAGATAAGAAACAAAACTCCACAGGAGCCGGCGCTCTGGCTCCGCCTTGCCGAGCTCTACGGAAAATGGCGGAAACCGGAAATGATTCTTCCCCTGGCCGAGCAGGGTTATAAAGATAATCAAGATGAATCCTTTTTCTTTGAATTTCTCGGCAAAACTCTTATCGATGCCGGAAAATATGACAGGGCCACAGATCTTTGCCGGGAGAGATTACAGGCAGAGAATAATGATCCGGCAGCCTACAATCTCCTGGGCGAAATTTATACGACACAGAAAAAATTCAGCAGGGCGGAAACAAACTTCCGGAAATCCGCCGGGCTTGCGCCGGACTGGCAGGTACCAGCCGGCAACCTGGCGACACTTTTTCTGCTGCAGGGCAAAAAAGACCAGGCAGTGAGAGGATATGAAGACATCATCAAAGCTGATCCGGAAAACACAACCGCCTACGGCATGCTGGGTACTATTTATCTGAAGAGCGGGGAAACGGAAAAAGCCAGGGGGATCTATGAAAAGGCAGTAGAGAAAATTCCCGACGACTTCAACTTCAACAACAATCTGGCCTTTGTTCTCAGTGAATATTACCAGGATAATGCCGACCACAGCCTTGCCCTGCGATATGCCGAAAGGGCCCACAGAATTGCTCCGCAAAACAGCACCGGACTTGATACATTGGGCTGGGCACACTACCGGCTCAAAAATTTCGACCAGGCCCGTACCTATCTTGACCAGGCCCTTGAAAGCGATCCGGAACGGCCGGAATACAATTATCATCTCGGCATGACCCTTTATTCCAGCGGTGAACCGGCGGCAGCCAGGGAAAAACTGCAAACCGCAGTCAACAGCAAAAGGAATTTCACCGGTAAAGACGAAGCTCAAAAAATTTTAGACGAAATTTCATAATGGATACTGCCCTGGAAGCACCATCACTATCGGTGAAAGATTATCCGGCTGTTGTCAAAAGACGCGCATTAATTTTTTTTCTGCCGGCCATAACTATATTTCTTATTTCCCTGGGGTTTGTTCTGTTTCTGCCCCCGGTTTATCAGTCCACCTCAACCATTCTCATAGAGGAACAGGAACTGCCTCTGGAATATGTTCAGACCACGGTCACAAGTTTCGTGGAAAAAAGGCTGCAGGAAATCAGCCAGAAAATCATGGTTACCTCCAGTCTCCAGGAAATAATTGATGAATATGGACTTTATGAGGATCTCAAGGGTCGTAAGACCAGGGAAGAAATTATCGAAGAAATGCGGGACAACATCTTCATAAATCCTATCAGCACCGATGTGGTAGACCGCAGGACCGGTCGTCCAACTGTGGCCACCATTGCCTTTACCATAGCTTATTCCGGTAAAAACTACCCGGCCAGGGTTCACAAGGTGGCAACCAGGCTTACCGCGCTCTTTCTTGAGGAAAACATCAAGGTTCGGAGCCGCCAGGTAACTGAGGCCTCGCAGTTTTTTGAAACCGAAATCGACCATCTTGAGACATCTCTTTTCGAAATAGAGGATCAAATTGCCAAATTCAGGGAAGATCATGTCAACGAACTTCCGGAAATTCTTTCCATCAACATCCAGGACATTCACCGGATAGATTTGAATATTGAACGGGCCGAAGAGCAGGTGGGCGGTTTGCAGGAAAGAATAGGCGATCTAGAGATCCAGCTTGCCGCAGCCTCACCGCAGATAGCGGATGAAAAAAGGCTGGTTCAGCTCAGGCTTGAACTTGATCAGATCAGATCCACCTACTCCGATGATTATCCCGACGCGATAATGCGTGGTATGGAAATAGCCGTAATTGAAAAAAGGGTTGCTGAAGACAAGGGCAAAGAGAAAATTGAGGGCTCGGACAATCCGGCCTTTATAACGCTCTCCTCCATGCTGGAAGGTGCCAGGGCCGAAATTGATACGGTCTACCGGCAGATAAACGAATATGAAAAGCAGCGCACTATCCTGTCTGCCCGTATAGCCGCCACTCCCAGGGTTGAGCAGAAGTACCGGGCCATGACCCTTGAGAGGGACAATATCCGGATAAAATACGACGACCTGATGCAGAAATATATGGAGGCAAAAGTAGCCCAGGGGCTGGAAAAGGAACAGAAGGGAGAGCGTTTTACCCTGATTGACCCTGCCCTGATGCCGGAAAAGCCGGTAAAACCGAACCGGCCGGCTATTGCCCTTATCGGTGCGGTACTGGGAATCGGGGCCGGTATCGGCCTGGCGGCCCTGGTGGAATTTACCGACGACGCGGTACGCGACCCGGATATGCTGAGCAGAAGCACTTCAATCCCGGTTCTTTCAGCCATTCCTGATATAGAAACAGCAAAAGAGCAGGCAGCAAAAAAGAGAAAACGAGTAATGCTGATCCTGACCGTCTTGCTGATTTTTATTGTCGCAACAATCTTGTTTCATTATTTTGTTATGGATCTAGAGTTGTTATGGATAAAAATCAACAGAAAAATAATGGTGTGAAAAAATGGAACTTCATTATCCCTCCCCGGTATACAGCAAATCCAGATCAGTTGAAATTTCTCATCAGGATCTGATGGAAAAAAAAATCGTCTGCATTTCTTCCTCCAATGCTGTATTGAACCATTATAAAATTCTTCGCACCCAGGTGCAGCAGAGTACCAGGATAAAAGGCTGCAGGACAATTATGATAACCAGTGTGGGCCCGGCCGAGGGCAAAACCCTTACCGCTGTTAACCTCGCCATTACCATGGCCCGTGATTTCCACGAAAAAATTCTCCTGGTCGATGCTGATCTGAAAAACCAGAATATACATAACGCCATGGGTTATTATTCCGACAAGGGAATCGCCGCCCATCTGCTTGATGATATCCCCTTGAACGAACTTATTGTCTGGCCGGGGATCGACAAGCTTACGGTTTTGTCCGGCGGCAGCCCGGTTGAATCCAGCGCCGAGCTCCTGGGCTCTCCCCGGATGAGGGAGATGGTCGCAGACATGAAAAAACGCTATGATGACCGCTATATAATCTTTGACGTCCCTCCCCTGCTGGGCTGTGCCGACACCATAAATTTTGTCCCGATGGTGGACTGTATCATAATTACGATAAATTCCGGCAAGACGGCAATGAAGGAAGTCAACAGGGTCTTAACCCTGTTGCCCGGAGAAAAGATTCTGGGCTTTGTCATGAATCGTCATAATACGACGCATTAATGTTTTTTAACTACTCACAGGGCACCGCATATTTCCGCCATCAGCCCGGTTTACGTATGACTAATATGCGGCACCGGTCTGATGACGAAAATCTACGGCACCCTGTAAGCAGTTACAAATACGGTGGTTAGCGGATATAAGGTGCTTACCCCGTGAGTAGTTAC
>JANTGB010000167.1 GCA_024763115.1 Desulfobulbaceae bacterium
CCTTAGATTTGTTCATTTGTGCCTGCGCAGCATACTGGTGCTATTCAAGCAGGCAGGTAAGCGAGGAACGAGACTCCGAAATGGGCAAAGATGAGGTACTGGTGAACGCTTACATAACTACTGTGCTGTAACTGTTCAGACTCAGCTTTAGGTGTGTGAACAGGCTGGTGCCCATTCGGGCATAAACTCCGCATATTTGTGCTATGCAAAACAGCCTGGTCGTATGCAGCTAAGCGCAGACTCCGGATGAAGCGCAGTTGAATAGTTACAATGAGGTTATCATGAAAAAGATATTACTTGTTGATGATGAAGAGAGTATTCATCTGCTCTATCGTGAAGAGCTGGAAGAAGAGGGATATGAAGTTTTTTCAGTCCTGTCCGCTGAGGAAGCCCTGGAACAGCTCAATATCATTTCCCCCGACCTGGTTATTCTTGATATCAATATGCCGGGAATGAACGGGATTGATGCTCTGCGGCGCATGAAAGAAATGTATCCTAACATGCCTGTTATCCTCAGCTCAGCCTACCAGGAATTCAAACAGGATCTTTCCTCCTGGGCCTCTGATGATTATATTGTCAAATCTTCAAACCTGGATGAGCTGAAGGCAGCTGTTCGCCGCCATATTTCCTGATATTACCTTTTTCGGCCGATGAAACGCAACCCATGAAAGATATCCAGAGTCAGAGTGATCATCGGCGGATAAATATCAGGAGGGTCGGAATCAAGGAAATATCATATCCGATTACCGTACTTGACAAGGCCAGGAAGGAGCAGAAAACCGTGGCCAGGGTCAATATGTATGTCAATTTGCCCCATCAGTTCAAGGGCACCCACATGAGCCGCTTTATTGAGATTCTTAACCGTTTCCATGGCCGGATCAACCTGAAAAGTTTTCATCTTATTCTTGAGGAAATGAAGATGAAACTTCAGGCTGAGGCAGCTCACATGGAGATTGAATTCCCCTATTTTCTCAAAAAAAAAACAAATTCGGATCAACGTGCCGGCCTTTGCGAATATCTTTGCCGAATGCACGGCTCCCTGGCCGAAGATGATGATCTGACCCTTGAGATCAGGGTGCCGATCGCTCCGCCGATGCCGGAACAGACCGGCATTGGTCTGCCCCAGTCACTTGGCCATTGGGGTTTTGCCGATGTCTGTCTTTGTTTCCGTAATTTTATCTGGATAGAGGATTTAATAAAAATGGTTGAGGAGGTTACTTCCCATAACCTTAAATGGTCTCTCAAGACTCCTAAACCTGCTGATTATTATCTTTCCGTGGAAAAAATTGCCAAGGCTCTGGGGAAAAAACTAAATAGTCATCCCGACATAAAATGGTTTAATCTCAGGGTTGAAAATCTTTCTGAAGGTTTCAGCACTTTTGCCTGTATCAGAAGCCGGAAATCAGAGGACATAAGTCGGAAGTCAGAGATCGGAAGTCGGAGGTCGGAAGTCGGAAGGATATGATTCAATTTCCCGCCTCCTTAACTTTTAAACTATTAATTTTCCCGAACCCGGAACTATATAATTATGCAGCACGAATTTTTACTTGAAATCGGCACTGAAGAAATACCTGCAGGCTATATCCAACCGGCGCTTGAAAGCATAAAGGAAATCATGGGCCTTAAGCTGGCTGAGCTTTCCCTTGCTTTTACCGATATTAAAACCGCAGCAACTCCCCGTCGGCTGTCCGTGTGTGTGACCGGGCTTGCCGAGCGCCAGGCTGATCGGCAGGAGAAAATTCTCGGCCCTCCGCGCAAGGCCGCCTTTGACAAGGATAACAAGCCTACCAAGGCTGCTCTTGGTTTTGCCGGATCAAGGGGCGCCACTATTGATGATATTGAGATAACAACCACGGCTAAGGGTGAATATCTGTTGCTGCGCCTGGAAAAAAAGGGGCAGGAAACAGCATTGCTGCTGGGTGAATTTATCCCTGAGCTTATCAAGTCGATTCCTTTTCCAAAGTCCATGCACTGGGGAATTCATCACACAGCCTTTGCCCGGCCTATTCAATGGCTGCTGGCTATTTTTGCCGGTAAGGTGGTTGAATGCAGTCTGGATGATATAAAAAGTTCCAATCAAAGCAGGGGGCATCGTTTCCTCGCCCCGGAACCATTCGTGGTCACTGATTTTGCTGATTATCTAATCGGCCTGAAAAGGGCGGATGTTATTGTTGACCTTGATGAGCGGCGTAAGCAGGTTGTTGAGGAAATAAACCGGGCTGCGGCGGATGTCGGCGGCCGGATAATTCCTGATGACGAGCTGCTTGATACCGTAACTAATCTGGTTGAATTGCCGGTAGGAGTCTGCGGCGGCTTTGCGAAAAAATTTCTTCAGTTACCCGGGGAGGTGCTGATAACTTCCATGCGGGTTCACCAGAAATATTTTCCCGTGGCTGATAATAACGGCGATCTCACGGCAAATTTTGTCGCGGTTAATAATACCAGAGTAAAGAGTCCCGACCTGACCCGCCAGGGCCATGAACGGGTTTTGCGGGCTCGACTGGAAGATGCTTTATTCTTTTTTGAAAAAGATTGCCGCAAGCCCCTTAAACAGCGGCTGGAAAAATTAAACGGGGTGGTTTTTCAGGCCGGACTGGGTACCATGCTGGAAAAAACTAAACGTCTGGTCGGGCTGGCAGCATTTCTGGCTGAACATACCGCTCCTGAAGCAAGCAATGTGGCGCAGCGCACCGCCCGGCTGGCCAAAGCCGACCTGGTAACTGATATGGTCAATGAATTTCCTTCTCTCCAGGGAATAATGGGTATGCATTATGCCATAAAAGACGGCGAAGAAGAGGCGGTTGCTCTGGGTATTATGGAGCATTATCTGCCGGTTCGGGCCGGAGCTCCTTTGCCCACGGAAATGGCTGGGGCCCTTGTCAGCCTGGCTGATCGACTGGATACCATTGTCGGCTGTTTCGGTATTGACCGGATTCCCTCCGGCACTGCCGATCCCTTCGGCCTCCGCCGCCTGGCTTTAGGGCTGCTGCATATAATTATAGATAAGAATTCGACCCTTTCCCTGCAAGACTGTCTGCAAAAGGCCATTGAGCTGTATGGTGACAGACTGACCAGTGAATCAACACTTGAAAACAGCCGGGAATTTATAAAGAATCGTTTTATCAACGATCAGACGGCCCACGGGGTTCCACTGGGCGCGGTGGAGGCGGTAGTATCGGTTGATTTTGATGATGTGGTTGATTGCCGCAAAAGGATCAAGGCATTGGTAGCAATCAGTGAACAGTCGGCCTTTCCCCTCCTGGCCGGATCATTCAAGCGGGTAAACAATATAATTAAAGATCACAGCCGGACAACGGTTGTTCCTGAACTGCTCGCTGAGCCTGGTGAAAAAAATCTTTTTGCCGCCCTGGAGGAGGTAAAAAAAGAAGTAGGGCCTCTGGTGGCTGAGAAAGAGTATGAACAGGCTTTGCATGCTATTCTGCGGATGAAGGAACCGGTTGACACCTTTTTTGATGATGTGATGGTAATGGTCGAAGATGAGAAGATACGGGAAAACAGATTATCCCTGCTGGCCCGTATCGCGAAATTATTTTTGAGCGTCGGCGATTTTTCAAAAATGAACTGAAAAATTGTAAGCGTTCACCAGCACCTCATCTTCGCCCGCGTTTGGGCCTTCTCGAATAGCACAAGTATGCTTCGAAGGCCCAAACGGGCGAAGATGAGGTGCTGGTGAACGCTTACTTTGAGTGAGCCCTTAGCCGGTGAGCAGTTACCCGTATTTTTTTGCTACTCCTTGCGGACCTCGATAGGTATAAAGGGACGTTGTTTAGGCCCTACATATATCTGGCGGGGCCGGCCGATCCGCCAATTGGGATCATCCCACATCTCTTTCCATTGGGCAATCCAGCCCGGCAGACGGCCAAGGGCAAACATCACGGTAAACATATTGCTGGGAATACCAATGGCCCGATAGATTATGCCACTGTAAAAGTCTACATTAGGATAGAGATTCCTTTCAA
Organism: Desulfobulbaceae bacterium; assembly: GCA_024763115.1. Classification (GTDB taxonomy): domain Bacteria; phylum Desulfobacterota; class Desulfobulbia; order Desulfobulbales; family SURF-16; genus JANTFJ01. Next base: position 3,981 of record JANTGB010000167.1, read on the forward strand.
TAAAATAATCATCACGCAGGGCCACATCTTCAAGTTCCTTGGCAATGTCCAGCAGGGGATCATCACTCATGCCTAGTGATTTCAGCATCTTATCGCAGGCTTCCTTGATTATCTGAGCCCGGGGATCATAATTTTTATAAACTCGATGGCCAAAACCTACCAGCCTGAAGGGATCAGTGGGGTTCTTGGCCCGCTCAACATATTTTTTAAAATTCCCCCCTGTTTTATAAATATCATTGAGCATGTGGATGACCGCCTCATTGGCTCCACCATGCAGCGGCCCCCAGAGAGCGCTTATGCCGGCGGAAATAGAGGCATAGAGATTTACCCTGGCGCTGCCCACCAGCCTGACGGTGGAGGTGGAACAGTTCTGTTCGTGATCAGCATGAAGAATAAGCAGCTTATTAAGGGCCGAGACAATTTCTTCATTTATCTCATAAGGTTTCACCGGACTGTCAAACATCATATTTAGAAAATTTGCGCAATAGGAATAATCATGATTGGGGTAAACCAGAGGCTGTCCCAGTGATTTTCGATAGGAAAAAGCGGCTATGGTGCGAATTTTGGATATTAAGCGGGCCGCCATTTTGTCTATATTTTCCAGGGGATCGCCTTTCATCTCCGCATAGAAATTAGACAGGGAATTCACCATTGATGACAAGATGGACATTGGCGAAGAATTTGGCGGGAAATGATCAAAAAAATGAATTAAATCTTCATGGATCATGCCGAAACTGGTTAACAACGAGCCAAACTCATCAAGCTCCGTCCGGGTGGGAAGACTGCCGTGTACCAGCAGATATGCGACCTCGACAAACGTGCAGTTATCCGCCAGGTCTTTAATGGTATATCCCCGATAATTAAGGATGCCTTTTTCTCCATCAAGATAGGTAATTTCACTACCGCAGGAGCCGGTATTCATGTAACCGGAATCCATGGTTATGTAGCCGCTTTCAGTCCGCAGCGTCCGGATATCAACGGCCTTTTCTCCTTCAGAACCTACAATGATCGGCAAATAATATGTCTTGCCGTCTATTTTTAACTCAGCTTTTTTATCAGTAACAAAATTATGCAGCATAAACAAAACCTTTTTCGTTTTTTTATTGTAACTATGCAGGGGTGAAAAAACCGCCCCTGCACCAGCCTGTATAACGGCGCTTTGCTCCTGTTCAGAAGTAAGCGGACAGGATAAGGCTCCGCATCTACCGCTTTCCGGTTCATTCAGGACTGCGAAGCGTACTTAAGCTGCTCAAGCAGACCTGAATGGACGGCAGAGGTAAGCAACAACTCCGAGCTGAACGGTTACCTTTTATTTATGTAACTGCTCACAGGGCACCGCATATTCGGAGTCGAAGTTTATGCCCTGTTTTTAAGGGTGCTTACCTGCGCGCTCAGCCTGTCTTACATAGCGCCGGTATGCTGCGCCGGTCTGATCACGAAAACCTCCCGGAGTCTCCCTCCGGTCGCTTACCTGCACCCTGCAGGTAAAAAGCAGACTCCGATAGGCGCTTACCCCATGAGTAGTGACTTATTTATTATCGTAACTACTCATGGGGTAAGCACCTAATGATTGCAAATCTCAGTATTTGTAACTGTTTACAGGTGCCGGAGATTTTCGTCATCAGACCGGTGCCGCGTATTAGTCATACGTAAACCGGGCTGATGGCGGAAATATGCGGTGCCCTGTGAGCAGTTACT